>NZ_JBSRYD010000002.1:0-224595 GCF_054056275.1 Bradyrhizobium sp. USDA 4449
TCTGGTTTGTGACCATCCACCCATTCGAGGACGGCAATGGACGTATCGCGCGTGCCATCGCCGACATATCGCTTGCCCGCTCCGAAGGAATACCGCAACGCTTCTACAGCATGTCGGCTCAGATACGGCGCGAGCGCAAGACCTACTACGACTTGCTGGAGACCACGCAGAAAGGCGATCTCAACATCACACCCTGGCTTGAGTGGTTCCTGGGCTGTCTCGACCGCGCCTTCAGTGGCGCCGAGAGTACCCTCGCAGCCGTGCTCGAAAAAGCCGACTTCTGGAAGCGGCACTCCACGGCTCAAGTCAACGAGCGGCAGCGCGATATGCTGAACCGTCTGCTGGACGGGTTCGAAGGCAAACTGACATCGAGCAAATGGGCAACGATTGAAAAGTGCTCGCCCGATACGGCCCTGCGCGACATCCAAGGTCTCGTAAATCAAGGTATCCTCGTGAAGGACGAGGGCGGCGGGAGGAGTACGAGCTATTCCCTCATGCCCCTAAGCGCCGTTGCGCCGGGACGTGCAGCACATCGTCCTACTGGCGACGACGACCCATCATGACCCCTACCCAGCCATAAGCTGGATAGGAAGTGCCTACCTGATCAGGTACCCCTCCCACCGATCAGATGTAGCGCGCTCGCCCGGGTTCTAGGGACAAGTTGTATTTATCTATAAACGCAACTTTAAGGTTTGACAATATAACGGAATTGCATTCAGAGCTGGGAACAGAACCGTCCGTCAGAAAGTGACGTAGTTCTGCATCACGGGCGAGTGCTTCGATCTCGAGAAGTGATTTCTAACAGGGGCCATATTTGTGCGAACAATCCTCGTTCTGTTCGGACTCACCGGCGAACTCTTCGAGACTCTTCACGGTCGTCTCATCGGTTATGAGCGCGACTGCCCGACGAGCCAATCGAAGCTGATGTTCAAGCTGCGCAAGTTCGGAGAGGTGATCGATCAACGCACTTTGTCATTCGGCTTGCAATATTGACCCCGCATTGCCTCACCCAGAATGTTACTGGACAACTTCTCGCCGATGATTGGGTCGGTGCCATCGAAAACGTTCGGTGGCGTCTATGGCGGGAAAGATCAGCATGGGCGCGCGGCGCGAGGTGGTGTCGGCGGTAACGGAGCGTTACCGGTCGGCCGAACGAGCGGAGAAGGGACGGATCCTCGACGAGACGTGCGCGACGACGGGCTGGCATCGCAAACATGCGGTGCGCGCGCTCCGGCGACGCGAGACGGTTCGACCGGGCGAGGTCGAGGCAACAAGAAAGCGAAGACGCAGATATGGCGCGACGATCAAGGACGCGCTGACGGCGCTGTGGGAGGCGTCGGATCGGGTGTGCGGCAAGCGGCTCAAGGTGATGATCCCGACCTTGCTGCCTGCCCTTGAGCAACATGGCCGATTGCAGCTTGGCCAGTCGGACCGTGATCGTGTTCTGGCTATCAGCGCCGCCACCATCGATCGCCTGCTCGTCGATGTGAAGATCGCGGCGATGAAGGTCACTGGTATAGCGAAGGGCGCATTTCGAGGCATCGCCACCAGCCGCGGCGCCGGGATCGCCTGTCGCCTTCCGACTCTGAAAAATATGGGCGAGCGTCGCGTCAGCTGCCGTCTATTTGTGGTATGAACGCTCATGTGACTCACATCGATCGACGTAAGTTTCCGCACCTGCAATCTTTGTTATTGAATGCTTTGTGCATGCGCGCGATCAGGGCGACGGTTCGGCAATGGAAGAAACATCGGAGCACAAGTCGGCGGAAACGCCTGGGGCCCCTGGGAGAGCCGGTCACGAACCGGCATTCTCCAACCTGGTCCGGACCACCAATCTGGCCCTCCAGGGCGGCGGAGCGCATGGTGCGTTTACCTGGGGTGTACTCGACCGATTCCTGGACGAGAAAGACCTAGCGTTCGAGGGGCTCAGTGCAACCAGCGCCGGAGCAATGAACGCGGCGGTCTTTGCCTATGGGCTTGCGATCGGGGGTCGCGAAGGGGCACGCAAAGCGCTTACGGACTATTGGAAGCGCGTCAGCGACGCGGCCAAGTTGGGACCGTTGCAGCCAAGTTTCATCGATCAAATTCTGGGGGATCACAAGCTGGCCTGGTCGCCTGCTTTCTCCCTTATGGGGTTCGTGACGCGCGTCCTATCGCCATATGAGTTCAACCCTTCAGACTATAACCCGCTTCGTGAAGTGGTCGAGCAATCGATCGATTTTGACGTGTTGGGGCGTCCGGACTGTCCGGTCAAGCTCTTCCTCTCTGCGACAAACGTTCGTACCGGCAAGGTAAAGGTCTTCGCCGGAAAGGAAATTTCAATCTCTGCCGTGATGGCTTCAGCATGTCTTCCCACGATGTTTCACGCGGTAGAGATCGACGGCGAAGCTTATTGGGACGGCGGCTATATGGGAAACCCGGCGCTCTTCCCGTTGATCTACAACTGCAACAGTACCGACATTGTCATCGTCCATATCAATCCGCTGATTCGTACTGAGGTGCCGCGCGCCGCTGTCGATATTTTGAACCGCATCAACGAGATCAGCTTCAATTCGTCGCTAATGCGGGAGATGCGGGCGGTCAGTTTCGTCACCAAGCTTGTCACACAAAAACGAGTCGATGGAGGGCTCAAGCGTGTGCTGATCCACAGCATCGCCGACGATGAATTCATGGGTGCACTTAGTCCCACAAGCAAATATAACGCCGATTGGAACTTTCTCATTTTTCTTCGCGACCAGGGGCGAAAATGTGCGGGCGACTGGCTTGCGAAAAACTTCGCCAAACTGGGCGTAGAGTCGACGGTAGACATCGATAAATTCTACCTCTGAATCCGATTATCGACCCCGAGGGGGGTCTCGGTCTACCACGGCCGGGATTGTCAGTATCCCCGAATTGGGAGCGAGAGGCTTCCTTCCAAGAGTAGCGGCCGAGATGACGGCCCCCGTCCTAGCCTATGATCTGACGCCGGTTATGAACATGTCGGATCTCGCCGCACGGCGCGGTAGGAACGATCGCTGCGCCTCGACAGAATGCCCCATGTTGTAGCCGGCGGGGCTAGGACCCCCCCCCGCTCCGATGCAAGAAGAACCCGGCCAACGATGTTGACCGAGTTAGTCATGGGGAGGGACCACTATGTCATCGATGTCCGGCAACTAGACGTATTCTCAGCCGTTCCTTGCGAACTGCTGCTCTCGCTGAGTTCTTGAAGATTTGCTGATGCAGGTTAAGGGCTAAGCTGGCGAGGAACGGTCATTGCGTCAGTGGCTTGGTTCTGTCGAAGACCACGCAACGCACCGCCGACCTGGTGAGCGTTGCAAGGTCGCAACGGCTGCGGTCGCGTTCCCTATGCTGCCCGGAGACAGGCAGATGATTGACGCTTTGATGCACTACCTTGAAAGAGCAGTTGCCTTCGAGCGACTTGCTGCCGGTGAGAACAATAGTGCCTTGAGAGCCGATCTTGAGCGTCAGGCAAGTGCGTACCGACAACTTGCTGCGATGCGGGCGAAAGGCATGGGCCTCCCCGCACCTAGTCAGCCATCCCAGCCGCCACATCCCTGACCGCCATGCGGATCAAGAGACCCATGCCGTCATCGCGTTCTGAGGCTCCTAGCCGTCCCAAACCAGTTCCCCGCACTGGCATTTGTAGACGCGAGCAAAGCGTTTGGTCGTTTGGTCTCCATGTTCCAAGTCTTGTCAGCCTGACTTAGCGGCTGACGACACTTAGGACAGCGATAGAGGGCGGGTGGCGCAGTCCTAAAAAACAATCAACAGGGTCGAACCGTTCCTAGTTCGTGCGACTGCATGAGCCTCGCACGATGGGAGTGCCAGAAGGACCGACCAAAGCGACACGCGGCCGGCAGAAAAGTATCTCCGGGAGAAGAACGAAGGCTGAGGTCCGCTGTTAGACAGCAAACCCTGCGAGGTATGACCATGCGTCGTTCAGATTTCGTCCTTCCGCTGCTCCTGGTTGCGAGCCTGTATCCCATCACTGCATCTGCTCAGCAGAGCGGAAGGGACACAAACCAGTCTCAAACCGAAATCAAAGGGCAGCTTAATCCGCAACCAAACCAAGCTCAAATTCAGAACACTCCGGTCGATACTGATCGGATGCAGCGGCGTTCCGATCAAAATCAAGCTCAGAACAAGCCCGTTCAGCCTGAACGATCACCACAGCAATCAGACCAAGCTCGCGAGCGCGATCGTCAAAGCGCTGAGGACACCCGGATTAATCGGGATTGGACTACGCGGCAGCGCGGCGAGGACCGGATGGACAGTGACCGAATGCGCCAACGCCAGATGGGCCCTATGATGGATCGAGATGAGGACCATCGAACCATTGGGCGCAACTGGCATCGGGACGACGATGACATGGATCGCGGCCGTGGGTATGCGGAGCAGAACGAAGGACGCTACTACTATGAGGTACGTCCCCGTCCTCGCGTGAAGACCTGCGTCGAGTACGAGAACGGGGATGAGTTCTGCCGGTATCGGGATTGACTGGCTGCGACGGCAAGGGACGCTCCACTCCCTACATGCGTCACAGCACTATCGACAGGATCGCGATCAGGCCGACGACGGTCAATCCCCACGTCAAAGTGTGCAACATCCAAGGCTGCATCATAGCGCCCACTCGGTGTCCTGCCGTTGGCAAGCAACACCGATGCGCGTCATTCAATAATTAAGATAGATCAAAAGCCGAAAAGGAGAGCGACGGATGCTGCCACAGTGAAGACACCGGCCCCGACCACCAGAACCTGCAAAGTTAGCTCTCTGCCCATACCCCAAAATATAACTTGGGTTAATGCCGAGAGCATCTGCAAATTATGACAGACGGATAATTTGCGGCCCGGCAAACGCTAATGGCACCCACGAACATAGGGTCAATTGGGAATCGGCAGAGCTGCCGCATGAGCGTGGACCAGCTGCTGTATCTCGTCCTCGAGCATTTCGGCCGCCGGGCCCCGCTGCGGGATAAGTTCGAGATCAACGGAACGCCCTTCTTCGGTGAGGAGAATTGGCGCGCTATGTTGTCGATCAAGTTGTGCTCCATGGGTACTGCTGGAGGGTCTTGGGTGCGAATATTTCTTATCAACTATGGGGATGCACTACAGCAGCGGACATCGGAATGGGCCACTAAGACCTTCCGCTTTGGCCCAAGAGCTGTCGTCAGCAGAGTGGGTCTGCCCGCGTGCGTCCTTCTCGTTGAGAAAGTGTTGCCAGGCTCTCGGCCGCCATCAGTTCGAAGGATTTCGCCATTTGTTGTTTCGCAACGAAGAGTGACCGCTCGAAATGAGCCTGCGCTTGCTGGACGTTCGGCGGTTCGAACGCCAGCGCCACCTCTCCGGCGATGCGATGTGCTTCAGCCTCCTGCCAGCACTCGCCACTTTCGCGGATACTCAGCAACGCGTCTTGACTACAGCGTTGCGCATCACCAAGCCGTCCAACCCGAGCGTATGTCGCTCCCAAAGTGCTGAGATACCACGGCGCATAGGCTGTCGCGCCGGTCGATCGCATGACCGAAATCCCGGCCTCGATCATCTCAGCGGAAGCGCAGTCATGCCCCTCGAGCGCGAGTACTCGGCCGCGCAGCAGCTTTCCGTAAGCGTTCCAGAAGCGTGATCCCTTTCCGTCCGCGAGCTGCATAAGCTCGTCGGCGAACTCGGCCGCGGAGTCTAGCTTGCCCATGTAGATCAACGTGAGCGACACATGCGCGAGCGCATACATCAGCGTGGCAGCGTGACCAAACTCGCGCGCTTCGCGGATCGCGCGCTCCACATCGGCCGTCACGACATCGGTGCGACCCAATGCCCATTGTGAAAAGGCGCGCCACGCCAAGGCGGAGACGAGAATATCGTGGCCAAACCGCATCGCCAGCGGGCGGTGTTCGGCTTGATGATACAGCGCCACGGCGCGATCGAGCTCGTGCGCGCCGGCCGTCAGGTCCCCGGCGAGCACAAGGGAAATTCCCATCAAGAGGTGCCCGATCATCATTGGTGTACCTGCCTGACGCTCGTCGGCGAGGGCCTGGAATTGGGCGGCCAGCTCCCGCGTCACATCGGCGTGGAACGACATACGGCTCGCCACCCAGAAGCCATAGAGTACCGAAAAGAGCATGATGGGATCGTCCGTCGTATCCCCAAGCTTCTCCGCGTGTTCGATCAAGGCGCGCGCGTGATTGAAGGCCGCTCTTGTCTCGGGGGCAGCGTGCCCTTTGGTGTGGATCAGGGCGTTGGCGAGCTCGATCTGTAACGCGATTCGCTCATGGCGCAACGAAGCAGTCTCGGGCGACGCGGCGATCAGGTCGAGGGCGCGGGCGAGCTGTTCCGCCGCTTCGACGAGCGCCGATCGGGAAAGCGAGCGCTTTCCGGCCTTGCTCCACAGGTGTGCGGCCTTTTCGAGGAGGCCGGCTTCCGTGCAATGCCGGGCCAGCACTTCCGGCTGGCTCTCGGCGATGTCGCCGAAATCGGTTTCTATGGTCTCGGCGATTACAAGATGGAGCTCGCGGCGCTTCTCACGCAGGAGCGTGCCGTAGGCAGCCTCCTGGATCAGCGCGTGATTGAAGACATAGTTCAAATCTTGTGGCTCGCCCTGGCGAAACAGCAACCCCGCATCGACGAGACGGTCGAGTCCGCGGTTCAGCTCGGACTCCGCTAGTGGCACGATGGCGGCGAGCAGCGCATGGCTGAAGTCGCGACCGATTGCGGCCGCCATCTGTGCAACCTCCTTGGCGGGACCGAGCCGGTCCAAGCGGGCCATCAGGGACGCGTGAAGGGTGGCCGGCACCGGGCTTGCAGCGGCAGGGATTGCTCCGAGGAAATGCGTTTCGGAGCCTGCCTCCAGCACAGCCTTGGTCATCTCCTGGACAAACAGGGGTATTCCGTCGGCGCGATCGATGATCTCCTTGCGCATGTGTGCCGGAACGGGGTGCTCTCCGATCACCTCATCGAGGAGAGCTTCGGTTTCGCGCGCACCAAGGCGGGCGATCATCATTGCCGTGATATGAGGCCGATCGGCCCAGGGCAGTACAAACTCGGGCCGGAACGTCGCAACCATCAGCACGGGCAGTGTGGCAATCGCCTCGATGAGCTGGCCAAGCAGTTCGAGGCTGGTCGGATCGATCCAATGCAGGTCCTCGAATATCATGAGAACAGGATTGGAGCGAGCCTGGCTCTCGATGTCCAGCACGATCGCTTCGAGCATTCGTTGGCGGCGCTGCGCCGGCGTCAGGTCGTCGGTTGAATACCGGCCGTCATTGGCGAGTTGGAGCAGGTCGGCAAGCGCTGCCCTGTGTGCGATAGGTGTGGATGAACCGCCGAGCGTCGTGTCAAACTTGTCAAGCCTCGTTTTCGGATCATCCTCGCGCGTAAAATTCGCGCGCCGTTCCATCTGCTTGGCGATCGGATAAAGCGCCGAATTGGTGTGCTGCGGAGAGCAGTAGTAACGCAGCTGCGTCGGCGCATCCGCGGCCACCCGCTCCAGAATGGCAGCCACCAGGCGCGATTTGCCGATGCCCGCCTCTCCGGCAATGAGAACGACTTGCCCGTCGTTCGTTCGAGCTTTGGACCAGCTCTGCTCCAGCACGGCACATTCGCCCTCGCGTCCGACGAGGCCTCCCAATCCGCGACGATAAAGGGCTTCGAATCGGCCATCGATGGCGTTGGCGCCTTGGACGGCCCAGGCCTGAACCGGTCCAGTGAGGCCCTTGAGCTGTTGTGGCCCAAGACTCGTCAGCACAAATAGATCGCCGAGCAGCCGTCGCGTTGCGTCCGCGATCACGACCATTCCGGGCCCTGCGACGGCCTGCAGACGGGCCGCCAGGTTCGGCGTTTCGCCGACAACGCCGCGTTCCTGCGCCTCTCCAGAGCCGACGATGTCTCCGACAACGACCAGTCCCGTTGCAATCCCGACACGCACTTCCAATCGGCCGGGGGCCGCCGTTTCGAGTTTTCCGACTGCAGCAACGAGCCCCAGCGCTGCCTGCACAGCGTGCTCCGCATCGTGCTCGTGGGCCCGCGGGTAGCCGAAATACACCAGCACGCCGTCGCCCATATATTTTGCAACGAAGCCGCCGTTCTGTTCGACAACTCCTGCGCAGGTCCGATGGTACGCACCGATAATCTTCCGCAAGTCCTCTGGATCGAGCTGCGTTGATAGGGCCGTGGAGCCGACGAGATCGCAGAACATGACTGTCAACTGGCGCCGTTCGGCCGCATCTGGGACCGATTCGGGAGACGTCGCGGAGCGTGCGATGTTGTCGGAGGCGTGCAACTCACGAATTGCACGCATGAGCTTCTTGCGATCGCCGAGGACGATTCCCAGTTCCCGGAGGTCTTGGTCGTTAAGTTCACCCAGGACGGTGGTATCGATCCGATTTTCGAGGAACAGCTGGGCATAGCCAGACATGCCTAGTTTCTCGAGCCACTGTTCGATCTGCTGCATTTCGATCCTCAATCGCGCGGCAATCTGGCGTAGGGTTGTCGCAGGATCAAGCCGGAAATCTTCCAGAACTAGCATCGACCTACTGGATTTCCTTGGGGCGATGACGGCCCTATTGCCTCAAAAAGCAGTCGGTTAACGAATTCACCTACCAAGTCCGCCTCGGCCTTAGATCCGGACGTGGTTTAGGTCATCTCTCCGGAGGTCAAGCCTCCACATGATTTTCTTATCAGTCGGTGAGCTTCCTCCGTTTGCGACCAAACCTTATAAGCTCGCAGATTGCCGCCATTTGCCCATTTCTCGAAAGCTTGTCAGTGGAGGACTGACTCCATTTGGGACCAAAACCTTATCATTCCAGCTACTTCACTCGGCGCCATCTGACGTTTTCGAATGTTCGCCGAAGGTGAAGGCAATCCCGCGAGGCGACTTCTGCGGGTCAACCAGGAAGATAAGAGGCAAACGTTACCGCCCACTGGTCCATATCGTTGCGCGCATGAGCTTCCAAGATGGAGTGATATTGAAGTCGCTCACAATCGCGAACTTCACATCGTAAGAGAAAGAATGCCTCCAGACCCCAGCGCTGGACCTTTCCCGTTCGGGTTGCTTCTTGAGGACTTCAGATAGGCGCTAGTCTCCGTGGCGGCGGCGGCAATCTCAAGGGTGCGATAGGCGGCGAAGATGGATCCATTGTCGGTCAGCCATTGCACCTTGCGCGGAGCGCGGATGTCGGCGAACCGCTGTTCGACACAGTGGACCATCATGTCCCGGATCATCTCGCCGGAGATCCCAGCCGTTGTGGCCACCCAGCTGATGACCTCGCGGTCGTGGGTGGCGACCACCGGATCAGCGAACACCGTACCCCATTCGGCAACGCTGCGGTTCGAGGTAATCAGCAGTGCTGCTCGGCCCTCCAGGCGTAGGTAAGACGCACTTGTCGGCGTCGAGATCGACACGAACAGCTACTCAGTGCCGTGGCGCCTGATTGGCGAGCGCGTGGCGGTAACGATCGCGGCCGGGGAAGTGCGGATCCGCCATGGATTGCACCAAGTTGCGATCCACAAGCAATCGGATGGACGCCGGCTGCGGATCATCGACACCGCTCATCTCGATGGTGTTGCTGGTCGCAATGGCGCGGTCCGCCGGGCTGAGATCGCGGCGGCGGTGCTGGCGCCGTCCTCACCCCCGTCGTTGTTGCGCCCTCTTGCCGAATACGAAGCCGTGGTCGGAGGAAGCTTCTGATGGCACGGGCAAAGAAGATAATGGAAGCAACGGCCGATCCGCTCGATGCCATGCTGGCGCGACTGCAGCTCTCGGGTATCCGCGATCAGCTCGACACCCTGCTCGACGAGGCGGCGCGCGCGAACCTGTCGGCGCGTGAGACGCTGATCCTGCTGTGCGAGCGCGAGATCGCACGCAAGGACCATCGCCGCATAGAGATGGCGCTGAAGCTCGCACACTTCCCGGCGGTGAAGGAGCTTGCTGGCTTCGACTTCGAGGCGCAGCCGTCAATCGATCCAAAGCAGATCCGTGATCTTGCCGCATCACGTTGGATAGCCAACGGAGAAAACGTGCTGCTGCTCGGGCCGCCAGGCGTAGGTAAGACGCACTTGTCGATCGCGCTCGGGCGAGAGGCGATCCTGGCCGGATACACGGTGCAGTTCACCACGGCGACGACGCTGGTCGCTGGCCTTGCCAAGGCGCACGGCGAGCGACGCCTGGACGAGAAACTTCTCGCGCTGTCGAAGCCAAAGCTGCTCATCGTCGACGAACTCGGCTACTTGCCTCTTGAACCTGACGCGGCCCATCTGTTCTTCCAACTGGTCAGCCGGCGATACGAAACTGGCGCGATGCTGATCACGTCGAACCGCAGCGTTGCCGAATGGGGTACGGTGTTCGCCGATCCCGTGGTCGCCACCGCGATCCTTGACCGGCTCCTGCATCACAGCCACGTGCTGACCATCCGCGGCGACAGCTACCGACTTCGCGCCAAGCGCAAAAGCGGCCTCATCAAGACGCCGACCGCCGGTGACGGCCCTCCGGTCGGCTCCGCCTCCCTCCGGCCCGTCACCGGCGGAAACAACCTTCAACCGAGATCATAATCCGATGGTGGGGGCAGTTCTTCGTGACGCAAAGGGGGCAGTTCCGGAAGGCGTTTGACAGAATTTGCAATCGGCTGCCAACTATCTTTTGGCGAAAGACATACCCACTCACGACCGGGCCGCATTGAGTGGCCGCATCTCCCTCGCGTAATATGTAATTGCCGTCAGCGAACTGCTTCAACTTAATGGGTAGTCCAACAGTTGATCGCGCTCGATTGGGGACAAGCCATTAACAGCCTGCAAGCGGCCGATCAGCCTTCCGAGTGACATCTTGTAGCCCTACCTGAAGTTCAGGGGATTACCGTCTTGCTCCGCTAAAGCAAGGAAGCACTAGCAGCCGCGTGACTCCAATTGCGCCCAAAATTGTTCCGACCTGGAGGCATTGCCGGGATCGCCTGGGCGGTTCTCAACAAGGGACGCGCCTTCGAGTGCGTCAAGACTGAGGAGACGGCGTCCTGATGGCCCGACCCTCGCGCCGTGCTCGGGGCCCTCAAGGCGCAGCCTGGCAGCGTAGAGCAAGACGTCAGGACACCACGACGGCCGGCCTTGACGGCCTCTTGCGCGCGGCGCGTCTGCGCGCGCAGGCCCGGACGAAGGAACGACCGCCAGACACGAACAAAGGAGCAGCGCGAAGTGAGCAGCTATCGAGATGACGTAACCAACATCCCTCACCCGTCGAGGTCTGCGAGAGGATGACACGACGATGGAAGATCGGTCTTCCCGGCGCATGCGAACACTGGTGACCGAATGGCCCGTTCGAGGCCTGTCCGCCAATCAGCTCGAATGCGCCCTGATATCCATGATGGCCCGGGGCGTAGCTCGCTCCAATCAGAGGCGGGATACATTGATGCAAGACCGCCATCTGACAGGTTGACGAAATCTCTTGCAACGCGGGGCCGGACCAGTTGGGTCAAAACCGACGATCGAGGCTCCTGCGAGCCTCTCCGGTTTCCCCGACGGCCCGCCCCGGGCCAATCGCGGACCTTGTGTTGAGTTGAAGAGAAGACCTAGCGTGCACGCTTTGCCCGCTCGAAGATCGTTGTCGCCACCCCACCGCCCGATGAGTGCGGGTCTGTGAAGTGCAGCTCATCACCCCTGATAACAAACGAACGTTTCGTGTTCTTGCCGTCCCAGTTGGGAAATGTCGCACGCTCGACTTGAAACGTGAAGCTCTTGTCCACCTCGTCCACGACGTAAGTGCCGCAATGGGCGAAGCTTCCCGAAACAACAGCATTGCTTTCATCTGCCGTCGGGCTGGAACGGCTGTCCGACGCAAAATTCGGGAGGCCACTGGAAATAAAGATGATTGAATATCGCCCGATCGGATCGAACACCAGATGCCCCTTAGCGTTTGGGCCATAAGTATCCAATCTTTCGCCGTCCCGCTTGGTTACGACGGAAACGAGCGTCCACGTGCCTTCCAAATCCTTCGGATCGTGGCTAACTAAAGGGGTGGGTTCCGAATTGCGCATGGGCAATCCTCCTTCCTTGTTCTGGAAAAGCATTCCAGTCAGGCACGATTTTGATTTAAGGGAACGCCTTGCGGCAGCAAAGGCACCGACAATCTAAGGCATCAAATAGATCGAAAGTTGAACTAGCGCATAGGCCGGTCAAAGCGGGCTGATGTCCGAAGTAGGTCAATCGCGGCGGTTGGCCCGATCGACGCCGCGTATGCTTTACCACTCATCGTCGACATCGATGCACCGCGCCCAATTTGTCATGGGCAGACATAGTGCGTGCCTCCGAGAACCTTCCGATTGCTTTCGTAGTTCCGGACGGGATTTGCGTCATATGGTGCAGAAGCTCGGCAGCCTGAAACGGCTTGATCAGCACCGAAATATCCTGTGCGATTATCGCCTCGACGGTCTCCGACCTCATGTCGCCCGTCATGATAATGGCTGGAACGTTCCAGCCGAGCGCGGCCCGCAGCGCCCCGATGCTCTCGACGCCGTCGATCGAGCCACGCAAATTGTAGTCGGACAGCACCAGATCCGGGCGGACGCTCTCGCTGTTCACGAGCGTCAGCGCTTCATCCCCCGTCGCCGTGACGACCGCCTCGATCCCCTTGGCTTTCAGGAATCTGGCGACCGCCGTTCGCACCGACGTCTCATCCTCGATGATGAGGACCTCACGTGCCGGCAGCAAATCAACTTCATTTGCCGCACTCCGCGGCACCTCGGGTACATCGCTGCGCGCTTGCACACGCGGGACTTCGATGGAGAAGCGCGTACCCTTGCCGACTGTGGAGCTCACATGGATTCGATGGTCCAGCAAAGTCGCCAGTCTCCTGACGATCGCAAGACCCAGTCCGAAACCGCCACGCTGCAGGCCCTCCGCACCCTGATAATATTCCGCAAAGATGTCTGGCAGTTGATCAGGCCCGATTCCGACGCCACTGTCCCAGACTTCAATGCGAATATTATCGCCGCTGCGGCGGCACCCCAGCAGGATCCTGCCTGCATCGGTATACCGGGTCGCGTTCGACAGCAGGTTGCGCAGCATTTCCTCGAGCATGCGTTTGTCGCTGCGGACCATCGCTCCAGAACGCACCAGGCACCATCGCAGACCTTTTTCCTCGACCGAGCGGGCAAAGTCGACGGCAATCGAATCGAATATGTCGTTGAGCGTAAACTCGCTCAGCGATGGCCGCACGCTGCCGGATTCGAGCTGATTGACGTCGAGCAAACTCGACAGCATGCTGGACATGGTGTCGAGCGAACGGCCCATATCGGTGACGAGCTTGCGCCCTTCGCCATTGGAATGATGCTGCTCGAGCAAGCCTTGCAGGAATCTAAGGGTTTGCAGCGGCTGCCGCAAATCGTGGCTTGCCGCAGCGAGAAAGCTGGACTTGGCGCGGTCGGCCAACTCCGCCGATTTACGCGCGAACGAAATCTCCTGCTCGGATCGTTTACGAGCGGTAATATCAGCCGCGAGACCATGAATGTGCGCAAGCTTTCCGGCTGCATTGAATTGGGCGACGGCAATTTGCTCTAGCCACACTTCGCCGGCGCCGTCGGGACGCCGATAACGGAACGTCACCGCAAGCGATGGCGCATCGGGACGCGCGCCATCCGCGCATTCGATCATCCTCGGACGATCATCGGGATGGATCTGTTCGAGCCAGACTGAGCTATCGAGGGACTGCCTCGATAGAACACCGAGAATTTGTTCGGCATTCGAGCTGTACCGAACCTCGCCTGCGGCTACGTTCCAGTCGAATGTCATGACTCCGCCGGCGCGAAGCGCTTCCTGCAGCCGAAGCTCTCGTTCCAGAATGCTGGTCTCGTGAAGCCGCCGTTCGCTGAAGAGCGCCGCCAAAACCAGCGCGCCGAACGACGCTGCCAGAATCGTCGCCTGGGCGGACAGGATGCGTTCTTCGACCGGCAAACGCGGATCGCCAAACACACCGACCGCAAAGGTCGTTGTCCAGACGATCGTGATCGCACACATGAACGTTGCCGCAGCGGTGAAGGCGGGCCGAAGGCGAGCCGCGATCCAGACAACAAGCGGGCTGAGGGTGGCAATTGCCAGCTCAAACGTCCACGGCTGGTTCGGCAGAAAGACCATGCCCGCGCACAACATCGCGGCCAATGTCAATGCCACGCCTCCTTCCGTGACTTCGCGGCGCGGTGGAAAGTCGCGTATCAGCGACGCGACCCCGATCGCAAGTGGTGCAACGGTCACGGCGCCCAGCGCGTCGGACGTAAACCAGTGAAGCCAGATGGTCGGGATCGATGCGTTCGAGGTGTGAAACAGCACAAAGCCGAGCGTGCCGACGAACCCGGAGAGCGCCGTTGCGGCGATCGTGGCCGCGAACAATCCAATAACGCGCTGCAGCCGATCGAGCTCGAATCGCGAGCCGTGGAAGTGCTCGACGAGGGCGGCGATAATGACGGCCTCTATGGCGTTCGCGAATGCGAAGAAGATGGAGCTCGACAAATTGCGATCGCCCGACAGATTAGCGACGAGCGTCGCCGCCACCACGCCGATGACAACCGGCCACCGCGCGGCCGAACCCGCCCCGATCAGGATACCGGAAGCAACCCCTGCGGCCGGCCAGAACACGGCAACGCCGTCAGGTTCGGCGAGCAGGAAGAGGCTCAGGCGCGCAGCAAGAAAATAGGCAGCAGCCACGACAAAGATGACAGCCACGTAGACTGCCCATGCCGGCTGCTTGCCCGGCGGCCATACTGGCTCAACCAACAACGCCACGCTCGATCCGCCCATCGCCGAGGATGGGCAATCCTACCAACCAGGTCGCGCCGGTGGCAACCGAGCCATGTGCGACGTCGGCTCGCCGCACTGCAAAAGACAGACGTGGCGCGCGTGATCCTATGGGGGCAAAACCCGCACTCACCGGGCGACCTAAGCTCGTCCACTATGTCCTGAAAACCGGAAGTCGGCGTAACAGCGAACAACCAACTCACGGCGGAGAGACAGACATTTAGACGGTCGCAGCAAACCAGTCCCATCGCCCGGCCTTGCCCTTAAACTCTTGAGAACTGTGATATCGTTCATCCGAGATCGTTCACTGCTCGTCTGGCGGGATCTCGCCGCCTTAAATCATTCAAACGCGCTCTTCGGAAAGTAAGTGATAGCGGAAAGCAAGATCTGCGTAGCGCCGTTTGAGGGAATGCTGCTGCGCTTCGTGCACCAGACGCACGAACTCAGCAGCGCGATTGTGGGACTCAGTAACACTTTTCATGACCAGCCCTCCGAACGAACGGCATTTATGTCGACGTCACCCGCGAGGCCAGACTGGATCTTCAGGTTGATTATCCATGCGGGCTCAAATTGGAGCTGTTGGGCCAGCCTCGTCCCGCCATGCTCGCTCGCCGCAAGCGCACGAGAAGAGTCGAACGGAGCGGCCGTTGGTCGGGTCAAGCAGATGTTGCACCAACCAGGCTCAGAGCGGAGCCGCATCTGGAGCAGAGTGGTTGCCGATCCTTATCTGCGGAGACGTTTGCTGACATGCGACGCTAGTAGCATACCGGAGTGGCGAGGGAGCCCTCCGGGCGAGTACGGCGTTACCGCTCTTGAGCCTAGCCGTTCGTTCCTCTCGGCGCAGTTGCTTACCGTGCTGGCTAGTTTGCATCGACGAGATTTTGCCGATGTCGGCAATGGGTCAATCAAAATGCGAAGAACTCTGGTTGAGCAGATCTGGTCCGTTCTGCCGCAATAAGCGGACCTCCGTCCCGCGCGGGGCACTTCGCTGATGGGCCAATGCACAAGTCGCTGCGCTCCAGCCCGCTGCGCGGGAGCAAGAGCCGACAGGGCTGTAGCCGATGGAGAGGACAGCGATGCCGCGGCGGCAGGTCAACACGATTAACGGGCGGGATCAAGCGCGGTCCAGCACCCCGGTGTGGCAGCCACACCGGCCCACTATATGGAATGACAAAAATTGCCTTGACGAAAGCGCCAACCAGTTTGCTTGAATGTGCGGTCGATATCCCTGCTCGCAAGAAATTGATTCAAACCATGCCACTGGATATTGATCGACCGATTAATCGCGCAGTGGTTCTCGGATGCGCCATTTCTGCCACGCGCAACTATTTGAAATTACACAGGTCGCAAACATTAAAAATACTCTTTTGCAACACTCGTGCCGAAACGCGGAAGTTGTGGAAGCGTTCTGCCTGGTTGCCGCCTCTCGAAGCAATGCCCGTCGATCGATTCACCGGCTGCCCGTTGCTGCACTTCACCCACCTGCCGAGATACCCACTGCACTCTCCTCGGTTCCCTGGCATGCAGAGATACACGCCACCTCGTGCTCGCGTCGCGCTTGCCATCGAACGCGGCACCCGACATGCGATCCTCACAGCGCTCGCTGCTGCGCCGGCGCCCTACCTCCCGTGACTTCGTGCCTTGGCGCTTTTTGGACGCCGGCCAGTGGAGCCCTGAGGAGCCTCCTCGTTGCCGGCCTCCAAAAACCTGCACATTTCCGGATTCATGCATTGCAGCAAAGGCGAACTCTATTCGACAACCCCGTCGTGAGTGCCGTAAGCATGCGGCGTAGGCCGCGGGCGGGACGATCGGGCGGCGGCATAACTACTGCTTGTCCCGACGCTGGCCTATGAACTTTAGCCCTCCGGCACCCCGGCCATTCGCATGCCCTGACAAAGGCGCTCAAGCGTGGAAATGTAGGTCGTGTTGTCGCTTACTCTGTGGGCGAGCACGCGACGGATGGTAAATTCGGGGCTGAGCGCAAGTCCGGCCCGTACAGCCGCTCGCGCCTCATCTACAGCGCCGAGTGCGCTTAGAGCACCCGCTAACATAAAATGGGCGAGAGGAAAGTTACGGTTAGTATCAATGCTTCGCCGAAACCAATCGACGGCTTCGGCATCCGCGCCCAATTGTATCTTGGCCCGGCCTATAGAGTACATCCAGTAATGGGCATTCTTATCGCGAGGGGAGAGCCGAAAAGCTTCAAGTACATGGGCTTCGGTCTCGGCAGCTCGACCCAAAAAATATTTGCCCGAACCAATAGAGTTATATGCGCCGGCTAAATTGCGGTTAAGCGCCAATGCCTGCTACCGATTCCTTCAGCGGCGCGTTTTGTAAAAATGTAGGCGCCGCCCAATATCCAGTGTGCCACCGCATAGTTTGGGACCAGTGAAAGCGCCTTAATCGCATTTGTTTCAGCTTCTGAATAGCGCGAGGCGCGGTCGTCGGTGAGTAAGCTGCTAGCCATACCCAGATCGACGGATGCCATTCCCGCAAGCGCCACGAAATTTCGGTTATTGATGCTCAAGGCACGTTCAAAAAAGGCGCGCGCTCGGGTGAAGTCGTCGGACGTGAATGCCTTGTTCAAGCAAGCCAAGCCTTGAAAGTTGAGGTCCATTGCATCGGGATGAAGCGAGCCCTCCGCCCTCCGTGCCTCGACCTCAACTAGCTGGGTATTCAGTGTGTTAGCGAGCCGCGATACGATCTCGTCCTGCATTTCGAACAGGTCGGCAATGGGCTTGTCAAAACGCTCGGCCCAGAGGTGATTGCCCGTTTCCGCATCAACCAACTGCACATTCACCCGGATGCGGTTGCCACCACGCTGCACCGAGCCCTCAAGCACATAGCGGATGTTCAGCTCACGTCCTACCTGCCTTAGATCAACCGCTTCGCGCTTGTAGGTAAACGCTGTGTGTCGACCGATGACAAACGAGCCGCTGATCCGTGACAAATCCGTGATTAGGCTCTCAGTTACGCCATCGACGAAATATTCTTGTTCGGGGTCGCCACCGATATTCGCAAACGGCAAAACGATAATTGACAGACGTGGCGGGCCTTCCGGACGGGCGAGATTGCTTTGGCTCTGCTGGTCCTGAATAGTGGCTACCGAACTAGCAGGTGATTTCTCTGTTTCCCGCACCGCACCTACGAAGCGGAAACCCTTGCGCGGCAGCGTTTTGATCAGGCGCTGTTCTTCGCCGGAATCCCCGATTGCGCCCCGGACGGCATTCAGGCGGGTTGTCAGCGCCGCGTCCGATACGCTGCGCTCATTCCAAACGGCTTTGATGAGGTCGTCCTTGCTGACAACCCGCTCCCTGTTGCGGATCAGGTAATCGAGCAGATCGAACACCTGTGGCGCGATGGCGACGACATCGCTTCTGCGGTGCAGTTCGCGACGGACCGTGTCAAATGTGTAGTCCTCGAAGATATAGCGCAAAGCACCATTCTCCCTGGCATCTTTCGGATATTGAAAAGCGCTCCTGATGTGGATTGGACCACAAAGAATAAGCGTGTGGTAAGGGAAATGTAAGCCATTCATTAAGCGCGCCGACCCGTTTTTCGGCAGACTTCGGTCGAAAGCGGATTTGAAGAGGTGCAGCTATGAAGACGATCGAGTCGGGACAGACCATCGCTTCGACACAGCATGTCTTCCGCGTCTTCGAAGCATATTGGTTTGCGTTTCAGGCGTGGCGGGAACGAGAGAAGGCGCGAGCCCAGTTGTACGCTCTAAGTGATAGTGACCTGAGGGATATGGGCATTACCCGGGGCGAGATCTACAATGTCACCGCGAACTATAGCGAACCGGGGCGTTGATACAGGTTACTGGGCCGCCGGTTGGCATAGCGAACGAAGTGAAGGACTTCGATAGATCCTTCGTTGGTGCGTGCCAGAGCTCCGGCCCGAATGCCTCTTCTCGGCCGTTCTCTTGAAAAAGGGCGGCAGTATTTCATTGTAATAGCTTCGTCGCGAGGAGGCCGAACTGCTCTATCGCCCTATGCGAACCTCGGGGCGGGCATCGGGATGAGCTTGATCATCTTTCGAAGGTTCTGGGCGGATGCCCGACCGTGGCTTGCGACCGTAGCTTTTGGCGCTACATGCGAAATGCCCCGTAGTTTTAGCGGGGTTTGGAGGAGCGGATATCCTCTGATATCGTTGTTGAAAAAATCATTAGCGGCAGGCGCCTAACCTACGCTCGGAGAAATGTCTCTCTTCGCTGCTGCCAGGCGAGCAGAACAACTTGACGCATTTTTCAGGGCAGGCTTCGCCCGAGGCTGACATCACGTCGCTTATTGCTCAGTCGCAACGTTGAGATGCAAATTGCGGGCTACTGCTCACAGAGGGTAATCGCGCTGCAATGCGGTTTCCAGTGGCAGGCCGGACTCCCGCGCCCGCTTGGTCTGCGGTTGTGGCCGAAGCTGATGTTAGTCGCGCATTTTCGCAGACGGACGGCCGGCGACCTCGTTCCGAATGTGGAACGAGGAAAAGCCTTTTCGGCGGATATTGACCGCAACGATCTAATCAAATTATGCTCTGGAGAGTATTAGATTCTAATGTTTTATCACTAGATCGCCCCCCACGGTGACAGGCCCTTATGCCTGTCGTGCCCACCACACAATTTCAACTCGCTCCATGTCTGCAAGGAATTCTTCATGCTGAGCAAGCTCAACTATTACGTCGCGAAGAAAATCAGGACCCCTCAAAATCTGGCGATCTTAGTACTGTTAGTCATGTCATCGACAGCATGTTGCTGGGATGTAGCCCGTGCTCAGGACTCATCGTCCCGCTACGGGATGGGTGGTCGTATCAGGGATTTTAAGGAATATCGTCAGCAAGCGTCGCAGACGGGTCAGCCCTTCCGAATTGAAGGTCATTGTCAGTCGGCTTGTACAATGTTCCTGCGGCTCAGAAATGCGTGCGTCGATCCGAATGCGGAGCTTTTATTTCATGCGGGAAGCGATCAAAAGGCAACCCAGAGCATGCTGAATTCCTATAATGGAGCATTGCGCAGCTATCTTCTAGCCAATCACATCATGGACACTACCTCATTCACGACAATCTCCGGCCGTGACATAATTCATCGATTTGGCTATCGGGCGTGCTCACCGAAGACGTAAGTTCAAGGCTTCTCTGGCTGCGAACTCTGCCTATTCGTAAGAATGATCTTCGTCGTGCCTGTCCAAAATTGGCGCTTGAAAGCACTTCTGTCATAGGCGTGTCCGAGCCGATCTAACCCGTCAACCTCGATGTCCGCGAAACGACTTGTTCTGTGCGGATGGCGCAGTTGGCTGCGAGGTGGGGACTTCGAATGATAAGCCGGTCGATGTTAGCGTTCGCGCTAAGCCTTTCATCGGCATTTGCTGCATCAGGTGCGTTTAGCCAAGAAGCTGACAAGTGCCAGTTTAACCTCGCAGCCGAACGGCACGACTGCAGCTCGTCGTCGATTGGCGCGACTTCGATCATTAAAGAAAGCTCAGCAGAGGGTTCATCCTCCCCGAGCTTTCTTCCTCCGCCGCCATCGATTGCGGACATCACAGCTATTCTCGACAGCGAGAAACCTGATCCCATACTGTTGGCAAAGATCAAATCTGCCGCCGATGTAGAACCTGCGAGTGATAGCTCTGAGAATGCCTTGGCTATATTCTACTACGAGCGATCCGAGGCTAGACAAATCCTGGGCCGGATGACCGAGGCATTTGCCGATGGTCAGCGAGCACTTTTTGCCGCAAGACAAGCAGGAAACAAGGGACTCACGATACGAATCGGGATGCTGAACCAAGCCTATTATGACTCAGTCGGGGACTTAAAGAGCGGCATGGCAGCATTAGAGGGTTCGATTGCAGAGGCCAGTCACCCTCAAACAACGGGCAACCTATTTCCCCTGCACCATACGGCGGTCGGCGTCGCGATCCGAATGGGAGACATGGAGAAAGCTGAAGAGCACCTCCGAAAAGGCCTTGCGCTCATCCAGGAGGCTCGGCGTAGCTGGCGCGGCTACGCTGTCAGAGGAGCGTCGTGGGAATGCTCCATCGCATTGATGCAAGCGCGCATATTTGCCGCACGCGGCCGGTTCAGCGATGCCGAGAGTGCGTTTCGGGAAGCGCGCGAACTGAGACTGAAATCAATAGAAGCTTTCAAGAAACTCAAAGAGACAAATCCAGATGTGCCGCTGGTTTCCGAGCAGCAACGGCAAGCGGACGCTTTTTTATTGAATATCGCCGAGATGAAATCCCGGCAAGGACGGCTCGCAGAAGCCGAGCTGGACGCTCGCACTGTATTGCTTTCTCGCCTTAAGGCCGACGGTAAATACAATCCTCTGATAACCAAATATGTGACCGGCCTAGCGGGCATTCTACGACTGCAAAGCCGCTTTCCAGAAGCCGAAAAGCTGGTGCGGACAAGCCTTGATATCCAGCGGACGCTCGGTATCGGAGACGATCAATTCAATAGCGCCGCTGCATTGTCCTTGCTAGGTGTAATCTTGACCGGTGAGAAAAGGTACGCCGACGCGAACGAGGCGTTCGACATGCTCCTAGAAGCAACCGCGAAATGGGAGCCGGGTCAGCGTGAAGCCCTGCTGTCGAAAGTCTCGCGGGTCCATGCACTGTTGATGGTCGGCCGAATTGAAGAAGCTTTGACCGCTGCTCAGGCGCTGGTTGATTATCAGGTGGCAAGGGTCGGTGAAGGTCACTACGACAGCGCTTCCGCTCGTGGATTCTACGGGATTGCGTTGATGCGCGCTGGCAAAGACCCCGAAGCTGCCCGCGAATTTAGAATTGCATTGCCAGTCTTGCTGGCTATCGTGCAAGAGAATGTTGCCGATGGGGATGAAGAGGTTAGGGCCGAGGCCCAGGCGCGACTTAAGTCGATCGTTGAAAACTATCTTGTGCTGATGGCACGAACGCCGGTCGCCGAGGACGGCCTTGCAGCCAGGACATTTGCATGGGCTGACGCGATCCGTGGCCGCGCGGTACAGAGAGCATTCGCAGAATCAAGTGCACGGGCCGCTGCGACGGAGCCAGCGCTCACCGAACTTGTGCGCAATGAGCAAGACCTCAGCAAACAGGCGCGAGCACAACTCGGCTTGCTCAACAACCTCTTGAGTGTGCCATCCAGCCAACGGGATGAGCATGTGCTGCAAAACGTCGAGAAATCGATTGCGCAATTGCGTTCTGATCGCGACGCGGCTCGTACCGAGATCAAGGAGCGCTTTCCGTCATACGCCGATCTAGTAAATCCCAAGCCGCCGAGCATCGATCAGATTCAGGACGCTCTACACGACGACGAGGCGGTGTTGTCTTTCTACTTCGGAGACGACGCAAGCTTTGTCTGGGCCGTACCAAAGGCCGGTCCCGTCGCTTTTGCTTCCATCGCAATTGGACCTGCGGAAATCAAGAGCAAGATAAAGCAGCTGAGAAAGGCATTGGACACTGAAGCGGCACTTGTTTCCGATATTCCTCCATTCGATGTCGATCTCGGCTATCAACTTTACTCTCTGCTTCTGAAGCCGGTCGAGAGTAGCTGGAAACGGTCCAGGACGTTAATCGTGGTGACGAACGGAGAGCTTGGCCTTTTACCGCTTTCACTGCTGCCTACCGTCCCCGCTCAAATTGACGCCGGCGAGGACGTACTGTTTTCCAGCTACAGGCAGGTACCATGGCTCGCGCGAACACATGCCGTGACGATGGTGCCCTCTCTATCTGCTCTTCGCACCCTCCGTAACCTGCCGCCTGGCAAACCGACGCGCAGTGAGCTGATTGCCTTCGGCGATCCCTACTTCTCGACCGAGCAGATGGAGGCGACGAAACTCGCTGAGGGCTCCGATAACGCCGCAGCGCCGCTTGCGACGCGCGGACTTCCGCTCAAACGACGTAACTTACCCAAGCTCGGCGTCGATAGCGCTGAGTTGGCAATATTACCGCGTCTCCCAGACACGGCTGACGAACTAAAGTCGATTGCGCTTGCGCTTCGGGCCGATCCCGCCAAAGTGCTCTTTCTCGGGGCGGATGCCAATGAGGCAAGGGTGAAGGCGGCCAATCTTTCAGAGTTCAAGGTACTCGCGTTTGCAACCCACGGCCTGCTACCAGGCGAGCTCAACGGCTTGAACCAGCCAGCCTTAGCGCTGTCGGCACCAACCGTTTGGGGCGGCGACGGTGATGGCCTTCTCACGATGGAGGAAATTCTCGCGCTGAAACTCGACGCCGATTGGGTTGTACTCTCAGCTTGCAATACCGGCTTGGGCGACGGCGCTGGCGCCGAAGCAGCTTCCGGCCTCGGTCGCGCCTTCTTCTACGCAGGGACCCGTGCGCTTCTCGTGACGAATTGGTCAGTCCATTCGCAGTCGGCGCGCGAACTCGTCGCCGACTTGTTCAAGCGTCAGTCGGACGACAAGAAACTAGCGCGCGGCGAAGCGTTACGGCAGGCGATGATCGCAATGATCGATGGGCCAGGTTACACTGATTCAGCTGGAAGAACCGAGTTCGCTTACGCGCATCCGCTGTTTTGGGCGCCCTACTCCGTTATAGGTGACGGCGGACGTCGTTGATCAATAGAATAGTAAGCGATTCGGGCCTCGCAGACATTGGAAGCCATTCGCCAGCTTTAGTGAGCCCTGCCCTTCGAGTCTGCTCGCGCGCAAACTTGTAGATTATTACCGTAGTTTATCGCGTGAAGCCGGTAGCGCCAGCCAAAAACTCGCGAGCACTCAATGCGTTGAATGCCCATGTTCGTCGGAGCGGTGATCCGCCGTAGAAGCTCAGTAGCGGACGCCTCCCGGTTCGTCACGACTATCCCGCGGGGGTTAATCTCCGGCTCACGGCCTCTTGGCAACCATGGAGGCGTCCGCCCCTGCTGGGCGCAGCAGTTCCGACCACCCACTGCCTGGTATCAGGCCGTTGCCGCCGCAGAACCACATACACCTCACTTCAACTCGCACTAACTCGCACTGCTCTACTTAGTTACTCAGCAGGCTCAATAATTTAGCAGGCCCCCTAGCTGTCCCAAATCGCCTTACGCGAGGACGCAAAGGCGTCTCCGGTTTTACCTTGCGGTGCTTGCGATGTGGGCTCATCTTGAGCGTCACGGAGGGTCGTCGTGCGCTGTAATGACTGTGGACATGACAACCGGGTAGAACGCAAATTCTGCGCGTCGTGCGGCTCCGCACTTTCGCTCGACTGTCCCGCCTGCGGTTTTGCCAACGAGCATGGCGCACGATTTTGCGGCGAGTGTGGCCGCGCGCTTGGAGCGAACGCTGCCGCAGCTAAACCAGCCGCCACCGTCGACGAGGACGAAGGCGATCGCCGTCCCGTCACGGTGCTTTTCTGCGATCTCATCGGTTTTACGCCTCTGTCCTCGACACTGGACCCCGAGGACGTGCGCGCGGTGCTTAAGCGCTTCTTCGCGATGGTCGACGCGATTGTTGACCGCTTCGGCGGCACGATTGACAAGCACATCGGAGACGCCACCATGGCTCTATTTGGAGCACCGCGGGCGCGCGGCAATGATGCGGAACGAGCGATCCGCGCAGCTCTTGAAATACAAGCCAGCGTGCCGGCCCTAGCATCCGGTCTACCCTCCTCCCTAGCGATTCACATCGGGATCGCAACCGGCGAGGTTGTCGCCAGCGCGTTGGGCAGCAGCCACCACCGCGAATACACGGTCACCGGTGAAGCCGCCAATATCGCCGCGCGGCTGCTCGACCGCGCCGGAGCCGGCGAAATCCTGGTGTCCGATCTCGTCTATCAGGCGACAAAACAAGTCGTTGTATTCGAGTCCACGGGTTTGCTGACGCTCAAAGGTGTGGCGCGTCCGATGGAGGCATGGCGGCCACTTGAAATGAAATCGTTGGCTCCGGACGCGCAGAGCTTGGTCGGCCGGCGCTCCGAGCTCGCGCAGCTTCGCGCCATCCTCAACGCCTGTGTCGACGGCACATCCGGAACTGCGGTGCTGATCCGCGGCGAGGCTGGGATCGGCAAGACGCGGCTGCTGGACGAGCTGAAATCGATTTCTGTAGCGATTGGGATGACCTGCGCCGCTGGTTTTGTGCTCGATTTCGGGACAGCGCGTGGCCATGGTGCGGTGCGCACCCTGGTGTCCAGGCTCCTGGAACTCGCCCCGGGCGCTGAGGCGGTCGCCGTCGAGGCCGCGATCGAGTCAGTGGTGGAACGGGCACAATTGCAGACGGATGACACGCTTTATTTTCGTGATCTTCTGGAAATACCGCACAGCGACGCCGCTCGAAAGTTCTACGAGGCGATGGATAACGCGGCGCGCAACAGCGGCAAAGAGCGCGTGATTGCCGCGCTCGTAAGATGGGTGGCAAGGCAAAATCCTCTGCTCATCACCATCGAGGACGTACACTGGGCCGACGCCGAAACGCTCAGCCTGCTCGCGGCGGTGAGCCGTGCGACGGTGTTGAGCCGCACCGTGCTCGTCATGACCACGCGGCTCGACGGCGACAAGCTCGACGCACAATGGCGCGGCATGACCGGCGAGGTAGGCATCGCGACTATCGATCTATCGCCATTGTCGGTGCGGGACGGGCTGGCGATTGCCAGACGTTTCATCGACGCCTCTGCATTCGCCGATCAGTGCGTCGAACGCGCGGGCGGTAATCCGCTGTTCCTCGAGCAGCTGCTGCGAGGCGCCGGCGATTTGACGGATGGGCGCCTGCCCGCCTCGATCCAGAGCGTGGTGCTGGCGCGCACCGATCTGCTTTCGGCGCCTGACCGCCGTGCCATCCAAGCAGCGTCCGTGCTCGGCCAGCGCTTCACTCTCGCCCAGCTCCGGACGTTGCTTCATGACCCGAATTTCGTCTGTGATACCCTGGTTGGCAACGTGTTGCTGCGTCCGACGGCCGACGGCTTTTTGTTTGCGCATGCGCTGGTTCGCGAGGGTATCTACGGTTCGATCACAAACGCTCGCAAACGCGAACTCCACGCCGCAGCCGCTGCGATATTCGTCGACGATCCGGTGCTGCGCGCCGAACATCTGGATTGCGCCGGCAGTGCGGAGGCGCCGCGTGCCTATATCGCGGCGGCAAAGATGCAGGCCGGCCTGTTTCGGCAGGATCAGGCCATCACCCTGGCGTCACGCGGCCTTGCGCTCGCAACCGGCGGCGGGGAGGCAGTTGAACTTGCCACCCTGCTCGGCGACCTCCAGCAGGATGCCGGACGCGGCACGGAATCACTCGAAGCGTACGTTCGCGCGCTGGCGGAGGCCAGCGATGCCGCGGCCCGCTGCCGCGCCCTGATTGGATGCGCCGCGGCAAACCGATTGACGGCTCGTTTGGAGGACGCATCTGCATCGCTATCCGATGCCGAACCTCTTGCCCAGGCGCTCGATGACAGCCGCTCGCTTGCGGAGATCCACTACATCAGGGGAAACTTGCATTTCGTGCGTGGTCAGCTCAATGAGTGCCGCACCCAGCATCAGTCCGCGCTCGAAGCGGCCCGACGGGTGGCATCGCTGGAGTGGCAAGCCCGTGCTTTGAGCGGTCTCGCTGACGCACTCTACATGGATTGTCGAATGGCGACGGCGCTGCAGCATTTCACAGCCTGCGTCGAGCTCTGCGAGGCCGACGGACTAGCAAAGATCATAGCGCCCAATCGCGTCATGATGGGACATTGCAGAATCTATACCTGCGACTTCGATCGCGGCCTTGATGATATGCGCGCAGGCAAGGATGCTGCCATAAGGATTGGCAACCGACACGCCGAAATGTTTGCGGTGCACTCGATTGGCTTCTGCCTGACCGCGGCGGGGCGATATACTGAGGCAGTACGAGAGCAATCGCAAGCACTGGAGCTTGCGCGCTCACTCAATGCTCGGCGTTACGAGGCGGTCATCCTCAGTCATTGCGCGGAGGTGATGCTGGCCACAGGTCGCCGCCAGGACGCGCTGGCACTGGCACGTCAAGGGCGAGATATCTCGGAGCAGACCGGCCACGGTTTTGTCGGCCCGATCTTTTTTGGACTTCTTGCCCTGCTAGAAGACCGGCAGGAAGATCAGGAGGCTGCGCTTGATGCCGCCGAGGCGCTGCTCGAGCGCGGTGCCGTCGGCCACAACCATTTTTGGTTCCGCCGTTACGCCATCGAGCGCGCGATTTTGCTCGGAGACTGGGATGAGGCCGACCGCCAGGCCGACGCGTTGTTACGTCGGACTGCTGATGAGCCGCTCCCGTATGCTTCCTGGGTCGCCCAACGCGGTAAGGCCTTGGCGCGGTGCGGGAGAGGCAAGGATGGTGACGAAGAACTTAGGCTAGTCCTCGAACCCGCGGCGGAAGCCAACATGCGCATCGACGCGCTCGGTGAATCATTGCGCACGCTCTAATTCAAGGCGTGCCTTATCTGCTCAGGCACTCCGGATTCGGTCAATCGCGACGGTTTTGGTCCAGTAAGGTTCGGTCGCCCCCCTAACAGCCGACATTTCTCCGGCCGTGGGATGCGGCGGCTCCGGGCCAAAGGACTAAACCGCTCGCGCGGTAAGTTCGGCAGCCCGCAGCACGGCTGAGAGATAGCGCAACGGGGCGTCCTGTCTTGAGACTGAGGGGTTCGCAACCTTCACCCAGAACAGGAGCATCCCATGACCGACGAGGCAGTGAGCCCGTTGCGCCGGCGCATGATCAAGACATGACGATCCGGAAGTTCGCGCCCAAAACCCAACATGACTATGTGTAGCGGGTCAAGCACTTGGGCTGTTCTCTATCGGGTTGGCCGAAATTTCGGGCGCCTTCCAGATCACCAGACGTTTCGACATGGCTATTCTTCACCTGTTCATCGGCTTTAACCGATAATTCAGTCAAATCCTCTCGCACGCCCATGTAGTTGGTTCTGGTGGTGCTCGCGCTCGGTGCGATCGGTGCCGCCTTAGATGGCGCGATGTGCTAGCAAAGCCGGGCGTGATCGATTAACGGACCCCTAATTGCTCCCCACAAATCGGGCGGGACTTTCCCTGACAAGTTTCAACAATTTCTCACCTGTCGCCTGTAGTCTCGCGATCATGGAAAAACGCTACGTACGCCGGCGGCGCGTCTTCAAAGCCGCGAGGATCGAATTTCCTGGGGGCGCCCTCAGCTGCGTCGTCCGTGACCTGTCGGACGGCGGTGCCAACTTGGATGTACCAAGTCAGATTGGTATTCCGCACGAATTCATGCTGAGCATCCCGACGGCGGAATTGCGCCGGCCGTGTCGAGCGGTGTGGCGTTCGGCCAAGCGGATCGGAATAGCCTTTGCTTCCCGAGACAAAGTGGGGTCGTAAGCCTCAATTCGAGCTCTGAGCTGACTACTGATCGTTGGCCAAACGACATCAGGATCTCGCAACTTCGAGCCGCGTTTCCTCTGCCAGGGCTGCGGCAAGCTGCGGCGCCGATCTCCGGCCCGTTTTGAGCGAGGTGACCAGCGTCGAGCGATAAAGGCGAAAGAGGCCGCCAACTGAGGCGGCCTTACTCTTACTCTTACTCTCTTACTCTTGCTTTTGCTTGGAGTGCATCGCGGCGAGTTCGGCCTCGAACTCGACAACAGCGGCAGCAATGGCGGCCGTCATTTGCGCGTCTGGGAACCGCCCACCAATGCGCCTATAGCGCTGGATCTTCTCTCTCAGCTCTTCGCACTTCTCACACATGGTCACCCCGGCACGGGTATCTGCGGGGGCTTAATTAACAAATGATGTACGTGTTCCAAAACGAAATTGGGCCACTGCAAAATTCAACTTAGGCAACTAGCCTCCGAGACCTCCATCCCGCCAACTTTGGCTTTCCATTTGTAGATACTGGCATCGCTGACGCCGTGCTTCCGACACAGATCGGCAACCGACACGCCAGCCTCGTGCTCCTTCAAAATCCCGATGATCTGCTCTTCCGTAAAGCGGTTGCGCTTCATGCTCTGGTCCTCATATGGGCCAGAGCGAACTTCAATCTGGATTAAGTCCAGTCACGGCATTGACCTCCGGCGCGGGCTCCTGCTGGGTCCAATGACCGCAGCCGGGCCAGGGGCCCAGCATTAGGCGCCGCCGGGACACGAATTTTCGAGCCGGACGGCGTATTTTTTTGGCTCTGTTTTCAACTAAATGAGCAGACGGTTCACTGGTATCCCAGCCACCAACACCGAGCCGCAACCATTTTTGATGATCGGCGAAGCAGTCCCGAAACAAACCTAGCGTAGCCTTCTGGAACTCACTCACGGAGATTTCGGTCATGTGGGCACTCATTGAAGGTCTGTACCGAGATTATTGCCTGACGCGATTGCAGGAGATTCGGAAATACGAGCAGTCGCATTAAGCCATGGCTCGCGCCCCACGATCTCCGGTGACGTCCACTTTTCTCACTGCTTTAGCGATAGCTGTTGCTGTGTGGGCGACGATCGGGGCACCCCCCGAGCCGTCGCATCCGAAGAAGCAAGTCGCCCACGTCTTAGAGCACCCCTGATTAACTCTTGGGAGCAAGACAATGCGGAACGACAAAAACGTTCAATTCCGTGATCTCGACGAGATCTTGTACAACGCGCAACTTCGCCGCTCTGCTGATCTTGGTCGCTGGCTGCGACAATATCTTGAGGAACGTCGTGGCGCCCGCATGAAAAATGAACGGGTGCGAAACCACAAACAATCGTCACGACCCGTTCACCGGCCCGTCTAAAGCTTTGCGCCGAGCCCATCGACAGGTCTTTCGGGCGCGCTCACAATAGGATCAACACCGACTGGGTAGATTCAAGCTTCCTGCCGAGCGGCCATGCTATTTCGCTTGTTCATGAGCGAGTTTCGACATCCGATAGCACGTAGGAGACGTCCAGATCAGCGAGCGTCAATTATCTTTTTCTAAGGCAGATGTGAGCAGTCTTACACCACTCTTGGAGTTTCTGTCACAGGATCGTCCCGCTTCTTCAAACTCAGCATGGGAAATGTTGCCATGAACATTGCAGAACGCGCGGTCATTCGACCACACCTTACTATTCAAAGCCACTGGATCACATATTCGTATGTGGCATTCACGCTCGTCGCGCTCGCTGTGATCTACCTCGCATCTGCGGGGCCGGGATTCACAGAAGCAGAGCTGGCGAGGACCATCGCATGGCCATGATAAATTGCTGATTGCCACGAGCCAGGTTCTGCTCTGTCGCGGCGTTCAACATGTACTTAGTCGCTACCCGCGAACCAAGGGCAGGGCTTTTGACGCCTGCTCCTGTAGCGGCTGGCGATACATTGCTTTTGGAGGCTGTCGCCATGCTTGAACAGATTGCGCGCGTTATGGGTTGGCTTTGCATCGGAGAAATAGCTTCAAGATCGGGTTTGTTGCCCCTTCCCGCGCCCGTCACGGGCTTGATTTTACTTTATGCCGAACTCTCCGTTCGCGGAAAGCTTCCGAACGACTTGGGTGTCCTTGCGGATCGGCTACTCCAATTTCTGGGTATGCTGTTTGTACCGGCTGGTGTCGGCGTGATCGCCTATCTCGGTGTCTTGAAGACCGAAGCGCTTCCGATCTTGGCGGCCGTGATTGGTGGCACTGCGATAACGCTGTTCGTAACCATGGTCGTTGTGAGTTGGCTCGGGTCCACAGCGACGAAAGCTCAGCAGCACGAAGGAACAGCTCGCGATGTCCAGCCTTAGTCATCTCACCAGTATGACCTGGGCCGGCCTGGCGGAAAGGCCGATCCTAGAGACCGCCGCAACGGTTTTTGCATTTCTCGCAGCGAGCCGCATATCGCGCTTCTGTGGCAATCACCCCGTTCTTAATCCAACCCTGATCGCGATTATCCTGATCTCACTCGGGCTCGAAACGACACACATTCCTTACGAAACGTATTTGCGAGGCGCTGACGTTATCCAGTTTATGCTGGCGCCTGCTGTCGTTCTGCTCGCAGTTCCCCTGTTTCGGCAGAGGGCCATCATCCGTGCGTCCGCGCGCTTGATCGCAGTCGGCCTCGCGGTTGGATTGCCCGTTGGCGTCCTGAGCGCTGTCGGAATCGCCTGGATGTTTGGGGCGGATTCTCAGACCATCCTCTCGCTTGCGCCCAAGTCGGTGACGGCGGGAATTGCCGTCGGCATTTCCGAGCAAATCGGCGGCCTCCAGACGCTTACGGTCGTCCTGGTCATCATGACAGGCATCACAGGCGCTATTCTCGGACCGATCATTGCGCGGATTGCACGGATCGATGACCCGCGCGTGGTGGGTCTAACGATGGGCATTGCCTCGCACGGCATTGGCACCGCACGCGCGCTTCAGATCAACGAGGTTGCTGGCGCCTTTTCCGGACTTGGCATGGGGCTGAATGGAGTGCTCACGGCGATCCTCCTGCCTTTGATATGCCGGCTGCTCTGAGCTACTCGCCCGGTGCGATCACCGAGGTGGGCACATTGAGAATTCGGGCTTTTCGTGGCATTCACAAATGATCTAGTACTGCCTCGTTTTCGACGCTGACCGTGCTCCCAAGTTCTATCCAGTTCTGAATTCGCCCCGATCGTTGAATGCGCCCGGTTGGGCCGTCCAGAGCGCAAGACCCAGAAAGGTGCCATTGAGGACACGCGTCGTTCACCCGAGGAAAACACGCGGCTTGGGCGGCAACATAGGCTTGATGGCAATCCATTCATGATCGGGTCGGCATCGAACTTGTGCACATGACAGAAAAAGCTCTAGTTGGCCAGCGCCGCTACCGCAGTGGCCGGGCCAATCAGCGGCCGCGCCAGGTTCTGCTCGGCGCAAGCAGCGGCTTCAATGCGCGGCTGACGCGGCTTCGCAGCGATCGCAGCCGGAGTACGAGGAAATGGGCGCGAATGTGCCTGCGAGCTTCCCAGCGGTAAGCATACGAAGCAAGGCGAGGGATGGGAGTGCTTCATGAAAAGGTCAGGGAACACGATCCTTGTCACGGGAGGCGGATCGGGCATCGGGCGTGCGCTGGCTGAGCAGTTCTCAATTCGCGGAAACCGGGTGATAATCGCCGGTCGCCGACGCGAGGCCCTCGACGAGGTCGTCTACAGTCATTCCGGAATCGAAGGCGCAGTTCTAGATATCAATAACGGTGAAGCAATCGGCAAATTTGTTAACGACGTTCTCGTCCGCCGCCCGACGCTCAATGTTGTAGTCCACTGCGCCGGGATCATGCGGTATGAGCGGGTCACCCGGGCCGGTTTCTCGACGGACATCGCCGAAGCCACGATTTCCACCAACCTTCTCGGCACGATTCGGCTCACGACCGCCTTGCTCCCTCATTTTTTGTCGCGCCCGGACGCCACAATCGTGACCATCTCCTCCGGCCTAGCATTCGTGCCGCTTGCGATGACGCCGACATACTGCGCGACAAAAGCGGCCGTTCATTCCTACTCGCAATCGCTGCGCTATCAATTGAAAGAAACGAATGTCCGGGTCGTTGAAATCGCTCCCCCGTACGTACAAACAGAGTTGATGGGCGCCCAGCAAGCATCTGACCAGATAGCGATGCCACTGAAAGACTATATCAATGAGACAATGGCCATTCTCGACGCCAATCCCGACGTAACCGAGGTGCTTGTCGAGCGGGTGAAGTCTCAGCGGTTCGCAGAGGCGCGCGGCGATTACGATGCCTTTTTCAATGCCTACAACAGTCGAGCCATGGCTGCGCGCGCCGATGAGTGGTGACGATTGAAGAACGAGAGACGACGTCACGGGGATACCCCGCGCCCAAACACCTCTACCAACTATGCCTTCACTGCTGCGGTTCCTGAGCCGTTCACGTGGGCCTATGATGATCTTGGGCTTTTTGTTGCGTATCGGCGCAAGAGCAGCGCACTGATCATCGCTTTATCCCAGGTCGCTATGATCGCAATCGATAGCCGCCTTCGGGCGGCTTTTTTTCTGTGTGAGATGTCGCATAGTGGCCCTAAGCCGAGGTAGCGGAACGAAGTTATCCCCTTCCAGTAAGTCGGCTTAAGCGACTATAATGGGTCGTCGTGACCCTTGGGGCGATGCGTGAAGCGGCGAGAATTTCTCGGCTTGGTTGGTGGATCTGCGGTGTGGCCGCTAGCTGCATCGGCGGTGGAGTCAGTGCCCATCGTTGGATTTCTCAGTGCCCGCTCGCTGTCGGAATCGGCACCTTTGGTCGAATCATTTCGCCGCGGCCTGCGGCAGATGGGGCTGGTCGAAGGCAAGAACGTGAACATCGTATTCGGGTGGGCCGAAGGCCAGTACTCACGATTGCCAGACCTTGCGAAAGAGCTCGTGAACCTTCCCGTCAGCGTCATCTTTGCGGCGGGCGGCTCTCCTGCTGCGCTCGCGGCAAAGGCCTCAACGTCTTCCGTTCCCATCGTTTTCGTGATGAGTGATCCAGTCAATCTTGGACTGGTGGCCAGCCTTAGCCATCCAGGTGGGAATACGACCGGCATCAGCAACCTGGCGTCTGACCTGCCGAGCAAGTCCACACAGCTTCTCAAACAATTGCGACCAGATGCGAAAGCGATAGCCTATCTCGTCAATCCCGCGAACCCGACCGCCTCGCCTAACACCACGCAGGCTTCAGAAGCCGCCAGTGTCTTGGGGGTGGAGCTTCGCATGGCGCACGCAGGGACGCTGCAGGAGATCGACGATGCATTTGCTGACATGGCAAGGCTTGGCGTCGTCGCGCTCCAGGTGATGGCGGACGCATTCCTGGATACCCGGCTCGAACGCATTATCGAGCTGTCGGCAAAATACCGAATAGCCGGATGCTATCCTTGGCGGGACTATGTCGTGGCAGGCGGCATGATGAGCTACGGCACGAACCTCACCGATTCCTATCGACAGGCCGGTATCTATGCCGGCCGGATCATCAAGGGCGAAAGGCCGGCAGACCTCCCGGTCTTGCAACCTACCAAGATCGAACTCGTTCTGAACCTCAAGACCGCCGCCACGCTCGGCATCGCCGTGCCGCCGCAGCTTCTCGCCGTCGCGGACGAAGTGATTGAATGAGGAGGCGTTTGCTGCGGAGCATGACTCGGCTTTTGGCCCATCGCTGCCGCATCCCACGGCCGGGGATATGTCGGCTGTCACTGGTGGACGGAACCTGACTTAGACCGGGCCAAAACGTCGCGATTGACCCTGATGTATGGCCCGGCCGTGCGTTGCAAGTGGTTTTGCCGAGCTGGCGGTGAGCGGTCTTGCATCAATGTATCCGGCCTTTGATTGGAGCATTTGCTCCGGGCCATCATGGATATCAGCGCGCGTGCGTTCTCGTTAGCGGACAGTCCTCGATTGGGCCATTAGGGTCACCAGAGTTCGCATGCGCCGGGAAGACCGAACCTCCATCTCGTCTCATCCTCTCGCAGACCTCGTCTGGAAATTGTCGATAGGGCTACGTCATCGCTTGCTCCTCATATCGCTCAGTTCCTTTGTTCGAGCCAGGGCCGTTCCTTCGTCCCGGCCCGCAGAACGTCGATCGCGTCGCGCGCAGGGGCGGTCAAGGCCAGCCGTCGCGCTTGGCTCGCGGTTGGCTCGGGCGTTGCCAGGCTGCGCCTTGACCGCCCCGAGCACGGCGCGAGGATCAAGCGGGTCGGACGCCTGCCTCGTCGGTCCTCGTCAGCTCGAAGGCGCGTTCTTTAGCCAGCACCGCCCAGGCGATGCGGGCAAGCTTGTTGGCGAGCGCGATCGCGAGCACGTTGTGGTGCAACCGCCTTTTGGCGGCTTCGATCCAGGACTTGAGTCCATAACGTTCCCAGTTCTTTATCCTGACGAGTACAACCCACGCCGCCTGCACGAACAGAACGCGCAGGTAGCGATTGCCGCGCCTCGAGATTTTGCCGAGGATCGTGCGGTCTCCCGTCGAGATCTGCTTGGGCACCAGTCCGAGCCAAGCGCCGAAGTCGCGGCCTTTGGAGAATACGTCTCCAGTGCCGATCGCGGCCACCATGGCGCTCGAAATGATCTGCCCGATGCCTGGCACCGTCATCAGGCGCGAACATGCCTGATCTTGACGGGCTAGTGCTTGGATCTCGCCGGACAGGCCATCGATGCGCTGGTCCAGCCGGCGCCAGTCGCCTGCCACCTCCTCGATGACACGCAACATGCGTGCCGACAGGGCATCGGTGCGCATCGCAAGGATAGTGGGCAGTTCCGTGCGCAAGAAGCCGCTGGCGCACGGCGATCCCGCGTTCCAGCATGAAGGCGCGAATCTGGTTGATGATGCCGGTGCGTTGCGACACCAGCCGCTCGCGCACCCGGTGCAGCGCCTGCAGATCCAGTTGCTCCGCAGTCTTGGTCGCAACAAACTTCATCGTCGGGCGCTGCACGGCTTCGGCAATCGCTTCGGCATCATAAGTCGTTCTTACTTGCTATAGGGTCGGACATATTTGGCCGGCATCAACCTGAAATCGTGACCAAGCGATGCGAGTTTGCGGCTCAGGTGATGGGCGCCGACACAGGCTTCCATGCCGATCAGGCAACGCGGCAGATTTGCGAGCCGCGCCTCCACTTGGCCGCGCGACCACTTTTGCCGCAGCACGATGGCGCCGCGCTCGTCCTGGTCCACGACGTGGAACGAGTTCTTGCCGATATCGATGCCGATCACCGCGATGGCGGTATTGGGTGTCTGAGACATGGTGTGCTCCTTTGGCGCCCCTTGCCAGCTTCGCTTGCTGGCGGGGCAGGAGCACGGCCGGACCATCCCATTAGCGGACGTATCGCACTCAAGTTGCTAAGCTTCGCTGATCAGGGTGCAACTTACACCGTATCGCACGGGCATAAAGAAACCCGTCGGCTTAGATTTGCGGATCTTTCGTCGCATTAGGCCCAGATTCCTTGCGTGCCAAAGAGCACGGCTATGAGCGAAACTAGCAGGCCAATTCCCGAGAAGATGGCGACGGCAATCAAATGATCGGAGTCATTGTTCGACGAGGCGAATTTTCGAGCATAAATGGATGGCTCTGAAATCGACGTTGGCATTATTGTTCCCAAGGATGGTCGGATATCATCGCTCTGTAAGCATCATGATGGTTGCCCTACCTTCGGTTAGGGAGAGGCGGCAACGCTCCGATTTGATGTAACAGCGCAAAGCGGTCGGGCACGCCCCAGTGTTCGACAAGTTTGCCGTCTGCAAAGCGGCAGATGTCGATGACGTCGATCGCGACCGGCTTTCCCGAACGCGGATCGAAGCCTGTCGCCCTGCTGCGCGCCCACACCGTGTCGCCGGCCTCCACGATTGCCTCAATCGTAAGCTTCAAACCCTTAATGCTATGCCTTGCATCTTCGATCTGGGCTTTGAGGATTTGCGGGCCGGGAATGGCTGTTTTTGCTAAATATTCATGCTCCACGATCTGGTCTGCGCAGAACTCATCGGCAACGCTCAAGTCACCTTGAGAAAAGCCGCGGTCGATGATCGCCTTGAAGCTTTCGATATTCGGCGACATGTCCTTCGCTCCGCTTTTCCGGTCGACCGCTGAGGCCATGGTGGCCACTGTCATGATGGCGAATGTACGCCGTGTCAGTCCCATAGCCAGCCCCCCGTCTGGTCGATCTAGCGGAGCAGGAGTAAGAGGCGCTTGTAAAATTCAGTCATCCGCTGGAAAGAAAATATTATTCCAGTCACCGACGAGGCGGCCGGGTGGCAAACCAGCGAATGAGCGGCACTCGCGGATGAAATGCGCCTGATCAAAATATCCGAGTTCGTGAACTATATCGGTCCAGGATCTGGTTGGCTCTTTGCGACGAGCGGCCAAGGCCCGATCGAAGCGAACGGTTCGCGCGAAGAGCTTTGGCGGCAGCCCCGTTTGGGTCGCAAAACGCCGCTGGAATTGCCGGGCGCTAAGACCAGACCCGGCGACAAGACCCTCGATCCGAAAACAGCCTCGCGTTGCGATCAGGCGACGTGAAGCGAGTGCAATTGCGCAGTCTGGCCCGCACTCTTGGAGGATGCCTTCGGCCCAGCGTTCGACCGCAGCGACGCGGTGCGGGAAGTCCGGCGCCATACGCACCGCGTCGCCAAGCTCAATGGCGGACTTTCCAAGAACGTCGGAGGCCGCGGGGTCCTGGTTAACCAAGGATGTCATGTCGATTCCGACCAGCCGGTTCAGCCCGGCCGGTTGAAACAAAATGTTGAAGACGTGGATCGTACCCGACAAGAAGATGTGCGCCCGGCGATAGGTTTGCGGTCCAACGACGCTCATATCCGGCGTCGGGTTCGCTTTGCCACCGTCGATGCGCACCCGATAAGGCTCAGCCAGGTGGATATTGAGGATCTGGTGCGGCCGGGCGGGAACAGGCCATGCCAACACTGAACTTCCCAGCTCGATCCGTCGCTCCTCGAACGCCCGCAAGACGCCTCTCAGCTGAGAGCGGGGTAATGTCCGCTTGATTTCCATCGAGCACCTTGGCGCGACGCAGCTTAGAGCGCGTCGATACCGGCAGCAAGAGCCGAGATTGGCAAGCAGCGCCTTGTATGGTCCATCGCTCTTGTTGAAGCACGGCAAGATGAGTCAGGGCTCTGGTTCTGCGCTGTGCATCATCGCCACTCGCACTATCGAGAGGAACGATATCACACCCTTGTCGTTCCGCTGGTCAGCGCCGACCCGAGGAGCAAGGGTGTGTCGGTGTCGTTCTTGAATGGAGCTTTGATGCCTCGTTACTTCTTTCACCAGCATGTGCGCGGGCCAAAAGACCGAAGATACCCGTGGAAAACGATTCCCGACCCATGCCGAAGCGTGCCACCGGGCCGCACAGCAGATGCCTGCCCACCTGAAAAAGGCTGCGGTGCGTTCCCCAACACCTATGTCGCCACCGAAGTATGTGACGGCAAACGGACCCTGCGTGGTGAGGGGAACAGTCGTTGTCGAACGGCGGTAAGGCTGCCTCGGCGGCGGGCGCTCTCGGCATCACCGTGCCGCCCCTCGCTGCGGTGCATGAGTCCGGAAATGGCCCATCGCGACAAAGTCGGCGCGGCCCGTCTATGTCGGCGATCAGCGGTAAAGCAGACGCGGCATCTGTCCATCGTAGACGACGCGATTGACCCCGAACAGACATCGCTTCGAGCGTTCGGCTATCGTGTGAGCGGTTGACCTGCTAGCATACAGGCGGCCGGCCAAAACCATGTCCGTCGATCGCACATCCGCCGTTGAGAGGGCACAATGCGCAGCCGCCGCATGATGATGATGGTTGTAGTCCTGGGAATGATTGCCACGACGGACAACGCTCTCAGTCAGCAGAAGACACTGACGGAGCAACTGTTAGGCGCCTGGGACCTAGTCTCATTCAATTCCGTGCACGCGGACGGCAGCAGGCTCACGGTGTTTGGCGACGATCCAAATGGGATTGCGTTTTTCGATGGGACGGGCCACTACATTATTACGGTAATGCGTTCCGACCGTGCCAAATTTGCCGCCAACGATCGAACGAAGGGCACGGCCGACGAATACAAGGCAACGGCCCAAGGCACGATCACCTACTTTGGCACGTACACCGTCAGCGAGCCAGATCGCGCCCTCAACATTCATGTTGTGGGCAGTTCATTTCCGAACTGGAACGGGACGGACCAGAAGCGAACGTTCGCAGTCTCGACGGACGAGCTTAGGCTGACGAACGCCGTTGCATCGACCGGAGGGACGACCGAGGTCGTTTGGAAGCGAGCCAAGTGAGCCACGCCATTCTGCTTCGTTATTTGGAAGTCCGGTCCTGGCCCTTCGGCGACCTCGGGATACGTCCGGTTTTCCGCCGCTGTCGGGCCTTGTGTGTTTCGGCATGGAATAAGGACCCCGTTTTCGGGGTGATCGGCATCCAATCGGGACCCCGGGATAAGGGTCCACAGTGGCTTCCATCGAGTCATGGAAGCCGAGGTTGGGATGCTGGTGGTGGAGACGATTGGTAGGATCCGTCGCGCCTACTTTGTTGATGGTCGTCCGATCAAGGCGATCTGCCGAGAACTCGGCGTATCGCGGAAGGTGGTTCGCAAGGTCATTCGTTCTCAGGCGACGGAGTTCCGGTATGAGCGCGAGACGCAGCCGCTCCCGAAGATGGGTGCCTGGAGTGCCGAGCTTGACCGATTGCTGGCAGGGAATGCGAGCAAGTCGGCGCGGGAACGGCTGATGCATCCGGCTATTCGAAGAGCTTCGCGGCCTGGGTTACGCCGGCGGCTATGATGCGGTTCGTCGATATGCACGACGATGGAGCAAGGAACGCGGCACCTCGACAGCGTCGGCTATGTGCCGCTCAGCTTTGCACCAGGCGAAGCCTACCAGTTCGACTGGAGCCACGAAGTCGTCCTGCTGAGCGGCACCACGGTGATGGTGAAGGCTGCTCATGTCCGGCTCTGTCACAGCCGCATGCTGTTCGTGCGGGCCTATCCGCGAGAGACGCAGGAGATGGTGTTCGACGCCCACGACCGGGCGTTCGCCCTGTTCAAAGGCGCCTGCACCCGCGGCATCTACGACAACATGAAGTCCGCCGTAGAGACGATCTTGGTCGGTAAAGGCCGTATCTACAATCGCCGCTTCCTGCAGATGTGCAGCCACTATCTGGTCGATCCGGTCGCCTGTACGCCAGCGTCGGGCTGGGAGAAGGGGCAGGTCGAGAACCAGGTCGGGCTGGTCCGCGAACGCTTCTTCACGCCGCGGCTGCGGTTCAAACATCTCGACGAGTTAAAGGCCCGGCTGATCGACAAATGCATCGCCTACGCCAAGGCTCATCGCCATCCGGAGCTGGCCGATCAGACGATCTGGGACGTGTTCGAAGCCGAACGCCCCAAACTCGTCCCCTATGCCGGCCGCTTCGATGGCTTTCATGCGGTGACGGCATCGGTCTCCAAGACCCGCCTGGTGCGCTTTGACAACAACGAGTACTCGGTCGCAGCCGCGGTCGGACGGCCGGTCGAGGTTCAAGCCCATGCCGATCGCATCGTGATCCGTCAGGATGGACGCATCGTTGCCGAGCACCCGCGATCCTTTGGCCGCGGGGATACCGTCTACGACCCCTGGCATTATGTGCCGGTGCTCGCCCGCAAACCCGGCGCCTTGCGCAACGGTGCTCCCTTCAAGGACTGGGTGCTGCCGGCCGCGATCGAGCGAATCCGGCGCAAGCTTGCCAGCACCGATGATGGCAATCGGCAGATGGTCGACATCCTCAACGCGGTGCTGACTGACGGTTTGCCCGCGGTGGAAGCGGCCTGTGCCGAAGCGCTCAGTCACAGCGTCCATTCCGCCGATGTCGTGCTCAATATCCTGGCCCGTCAACGTGAACCCGCCCCACCGGCCAACATCATGACGCCGGCCGCACTGACGCTCCGTCATGCACCAATCGCCGATTGTGCCCGCTACGACAAGCTCCGGAGGACCATCTGATGGAACGAACCCAAATCTTGGATCTCATGGGCGAACTCAAGCTCTACGGCATGAAGGCTGCCTTCGACGAGATCATGGCAACTGCCGTCAAGCGCCAGCATGAGCCTCAGCGCATTGTCGGCGACCTGCTCAACGCCGAGATCAACGAGATGCAGGCCAGGTCGATCAAATACCAGCTCACCATTGCCAAGCTGCCGCTTGCCAAGGACATCGCCGACTTCCAGTTCGACGGTACGCCGATCAATCAGACTCTCGCCAATGATCTCGCTGGCGGCGGCTTTATCGCCCAGCAACGGAACATCGTGCTGGTTGGCGGCACCGGCACAGGCAAGACCTTCTGGCCATCGCCATTGCCAGAAGTTGCATCCGCGATGGTGCCAGAGGACGCTTCTACAACGTCGTCGATCTCGTCAACCGGCTCGAGACCGAGACCCGCAACGGACGGCAGGGACGGCTCGCTGAGCATCTGAGCCGCATGGACTTCATCGTTCTCGACCAGCTGGGCTATCTGCCGTTCGCGCAATCGGGCGGTCAGCTCCTGTTCCAATCATCAGCCGGCTCTACGAGCGCACCTCCATCATTGTCACCACCAATCTTGCGTTCGGCGAATGGCCCAGCGTGTTCGGCGATGCCAAAATGACCACCGCGCTACTCGACCGATTGACCCCATCACTGCGACATCGTTGAGACCGGCAACGACAGTTGGCGATTCAAAGCCGCGACGATGTTCAAACAACCCGCGCTCGCGCCGCCTCCGCAACCCCGACCAGCTCCGACGACCCGAGCGCTACCAACAGAGCGCGCCGATCAAAGGACTCCCTTTTGGATGCCGATAGTGGGTCGCAGCCGAACGCCGATTGACATCCCGGCATTACAGAATCACAACCGCCAGGCAAGAAGCCCTTAAGGCCAAGCTGTAATTAGCTGTCGACGTCCATAGCTCCGGGAAGAGCAAAACAAGGTGCGCTTGGCGCGTCTTGACCATGTCGCAGGACGTCGCTCACCAAAGGCGCAGAACGATCATGAGGTCGTCAGCGCGAGAGCGCAGAAGAAATGTTCGCTGCTTCACCGCGCAATCCCGAAACGGCGATCGGCGAGGACTGCGAAATCCTCTTGCCGATTTGCAGTGTGGCTTGCTCTCGCGTCGTGGTGGCTCGCTCTAAGTACAGCTGGCCCCAGACCAAGGCTATCGCGGTGAAGAAAAGGACCAGCATCGCGGTCGCGAGTTGAGCGTGATCGTTCATGCCCATCAAAGGGAGTTCGCAATGCTTCGTTCCTATTGAAACGCCTGCGAATTTTAACGTAGTTAAGCTGCTCTCACCTGCCGGCTCGCGACAGGAATTGGAGTAACCTTAACAGCACGCGAGCCGCTCCTCGAGCCAATGGATCGGAACGTTGAGCAACGCGGACGGATTGGTTCTTCGTTGCTTGACTAGGAGGAGAACTACCCAATGAAGAAGCTCATTATCTGCGGCGCGTTTGCTGCTCTTGCCTTTGGCACTCAGGTAGCGAAGGCAGAAGGGTTCTACATCGTGCGTGATGCAACCACCAAGAAGTGCACGATCGTCGACACCAAGCCCACGACGACGACCACGACCGTTGTCGGGGACACGACGTTCAAGACCCGGACTGAAGCCGAAGGTGCAGTCAAGACCACGAAGGTTTGTACCGAGCAGTGATCTTGCTGCAGTACCACCCGCAGTCACTTGTTGAGGAGTAAGACCGATGCCTGTTCTTTTGCTGTGGGCAGTTCCCGCCGTTATCGTCGTCGGTGGCGCCGGCTATTGGCTCATTCATATGCATTAAGAGAGTTGGAGGAGTGGTCGCCCAAGAGGACGGCCGCTCCTCCGGTTTCCGAAGTACGACGAGAGCTTCGATCGCCGCGATCCCCGTCGCCGCCTTTCGGGCCCACGCTCCCCTGAAGGTCGACTTTCCTCGAAGCTTTCAAGCACGCAGCGACGCCTTAATCACTCGAATACGAGATCATCCGCCCACGCTGACGAGCGATAGGGCCGCGCGTTAGAGAGCTCGCGGTCGATCACGGCCCGCACGGCCGGGGCAGTTACGATCTCGGTACGCTTCATCAGGTCTCTAAGCTCGAAACGTCCTTCAATGCTGATGGTTTTGAGCGAAGCGATGATGTCAGTCACCGTGCTGCCATGCCCAAACGGCAGGAGTAATCTCTCGTACTCCACCTCGCGACCTTCGTCGTCCTTCAGGTGAGAGACGGTGTATACTGGCCGCCGCCGCTCGATGCATAGGTGATAAACTGGCATCACAGACGCCGCCAACCGGGGGCCAACGTACTCATCTAGTCGGCGGCCTTTACCAATCGCGCCATAAGCACTCGACATACGAGTTCCCTCGCTCCGTATCGTTACCACGGGCGGCGTGCAGGACCCTTCGACAGAATAATAAACGAGATCGTCGGCTTCTTCCTTGAGGCGACCGGGTTCGTACTCGGAAACGGCGGGAAGGTCGTCCTCATTGTGCAAGTACAGACGCAGCCATGTGTTCAGGAGATCACGCTGCCGGATCGCTGCTACAACAGCGGGTGTTACACTCTGAAATTCCATTGCTTGCGGACCCGAACGGCTGCCGAGCCTAAGCCTACTTCAGTCTCGCTAACGGTCCGTTAAGTCCTAGAGCCGCCTTCCGCGGGCGGGCCGACGCCCTCGTCGGTAGCGGCGTCAGATCGGAGAGTGAACCGCTGCACGCCTGCCGAACGGCAGAATCGCGCGAACTTGATGATCGGCGGCGAAGACGACTTCCTGCTCGCAGTCGAGGTCAGCAATCACGCTCTCGATAGCAACGATTGCCTGCTGGAGTTCCGCGAGTAACCTCAATTCAACGCCATCGACCAGATCGATCCGATTTTGAAGTGAGACGACCATTTCTCGACGACGTTCCTTCAGCTGCACAAGAGGTAAGCCATGATCCAACGGATAGTGCATCTTGTCCCTTTCTAATTTTGCTGTTCACCCTCAAACTATCGAAGCGCTCCTGAAGTGCCGTTGCAAGATCCCGTCAAATTTGACGTTTCAGACCTGGAGAACTGTGGGCGAAACAAACCATCAATCATAGGAGTGCTTAGGTTTGGCTCTCAAAGTATTCGAGAACAAGGGTTCACAGATTCCGGAGATTTGCGGTGGAAGACAGGGTTAAGGTTCGGTGTCCCGCTTGCAGACAAGTCTTTCGTGAGAAGGTCGGCAAAGTGCGGGAAGGCTCGCAGATTAACTGCCAGCATTGCAACAAGCTACTGACGTTCAGCCGAGAGAGCGAAGACCCATTCATGCGTCGCGCCCTGAAGGCCGCAAAAGAGATACGGACCGCAATTCAGGAAGGCGTAGTTCAGAAGGCTTATGGCAGATCGGAGGGAGCCGCGGAGCCACAAGTCAAGGTCGTAGATCGGTGGTAAAAGCTGTAGGGAGCGCCTCCTAAGAAACCTCAGGATCCGGTCCGAGCATTGTGTCGCGTCGTCAATTTTAGAATCAAGGAGTCTAGACGGTCCGTTTGGCACTCTTGATAGCCGAATCTTCGCCAAGGGACACGAAGGAAAAAGTATCAGTTCCCAGGAGCAGGCTGACTTGTAAGCCAAGTGAACGTGAACGCCATCGGGCATCGAAAGTGCATGATTGAACCTTGGTTCGTTGCGGCAGCGGACATCAAGCTTCTCAAGGCTCGTTCACAATCTCGTACGCTCGTCGCTAAGTTGACGAAGCTGATGAAGTGGAGCGAAAGGATCTTTAAGACAGAATGCATTGGCGCTCAGCCTCGGTCTGGGACACCAGCGATAAGCGGCAACGAGTGTACGCCGTCGCTCGGCAATCTTGGGAGCTGTCGTTAAGCGGCCGAAGGAGCAACTGGCTCAACGGCGCTCGCCGATCACTAGACCGAGAACGAAAGCGGCAAAGACTGTTGCCAACGGTGCTTCGCGAAAACGCCTCTTGCAATGGCTTGCAACTTATCCCATCGCGCCTCGGGAACCCATACCGCAGTCAGCTCGCCAGCGCGTAGTAGACGCGCGAGAGAAACGGCGTCCCGGCGATTCGTTAATTCGTTATCCCCCCAATCGCCCGCCTTCCTTGGGATCGGCGACGGCGCCACCACCATGCACTCGTGGCCGAGCGACCGGATCAGGCGATAAAGATCATAGCCAGTCGGGCCGGCTTCTTAACAGAAGTGGACGCGGTCAACCCGCTTGGAGATCCGTTCTAAGACGCGGCGCATGTTGGTGGCCGAAGCATCAACCTCACCGAAGAACCGAACTCCCCCTCCCCGCCTGCGTCCGCACTCGCGACGGCATTTCTCAGCTTGGCCACATCGATTCCGACGAATGCTTCCCTATAATTTGCCACGGCTCGTCCTAGGATCGGCTCGGTCCGCCCGAGCAACCCTCGGACGCGCAGTGTAGGGCGAGCCACCTCATCGGCAGACCCGGACATACGGCCTTACACTGGAGGTGGATCCGGTCGAGTTCTTCCGGCGCCCCAGCCAACCGGCCTCCCGCAAGAGGCCGAATAGGCCTCCGTTCCCCTGCCGAGCCTGGTGGTCCATCCAGTCTGTTTCTTATTGGACTTGTCTGGGATGTTGGCCTCGCGTGTCCACCGTCCCGTCCCGGAAAACTCGGGCAATAAAGGAGGCAGCTTAATCACTAAGTGCCGACCGTGTGGTCGCGATGTGCCTGAAAGCGGACGCGCTATGCTCACTTTGAGTTCGTGTCGAGTTTGACCCTAGCGAACTCTCGGCCACCCAAACAACCAGCGGGCTGTTTTGTCGGTGAAGATGGTGCTCCAGCCATCAGTTCTGGATGAGCTTGACGGTTGAAATCGGCCATTCGCCGTCGTGCCCAGCGATTGAAATGCGAAGACCGTGCACTTCGTCGAGATAGACATGATCAATCGTTCCAGCTTTGCCGTCAGTCATGACGACAGTCTTCCCGATCAACTCGTCCTCGGCAGCGTGCAGCTCCCGGAGGATGCTAACGGCTCTTTCCTCACCAGTGCTCGACGTGGTCATGCGCGTAACAATGACATAAGGGTCACGAAGCCGACGTGCTCGGAAACGGACGTGCGAGCTGGTATCGTATGACAATGAGCCAAGCCCAGAGCTTCGCAAACCAATTAAGCTTCAGCAGCTTTGGCTTCACTGCCGCGAACAGTCGTTCCACAATGAGTAGGCTGGCGGCATACGCTGCGATGATCATGGCTGTGCCGGTGATCCAGTGGCCCTCGCTCGCTACCGCTACAGCTATTAGCTTCAAAGGCTCAACCAGACAGACCGGCACGGCTAGCAGCGTGAGTGACTGATACGGACCGAGTTTGTCGATGGCTTGTCGCAAGATAGTCACTGGTCTCGGCCTCCTTCTGGCCTAAGCGAATAGAACTTTTGGGTGCGCAGATGAGTTCCAGTGACGATTCGGATCGGTAAGAAGTGGCTGGGCCGATCGCTCCGCATCCGTGCTTAAGAACGCGAATGGATTGCCGGCTTGAAGCACTCTATTGACCCGAAGGCGAAGACGACGCGGACGAGAGGGAGCCGATCCTGCTCCTGCGGCGCAAACAAATCCCACGAAGACATTGTCGCGTTCGAGAGGGAGATCTTCCGTCTGCTCTGATTGTCCGCAGCCGGGGTAGAGCGCCTCCACGGCCATCTCGTATGTCGAATTTAGTTCCGCCTGGACCGGTGAAATATTCGCACTTTTAGGACTGGGCAGCTCAGTTCCCACGAACTACAACGGGATTGGACAAGTTCTGGAACCGGGGCATGACTGAAGGAATATCCAAGTCTCTTACTGGTATTGACGGCTTCGATGAGTTGACACTAGGTGGCCTTCCCTCCGGGCGCCCGACCTTGGTTTGCGGTTCGGCGGGCTGCGGCAAGACGCTTTTTGCCTCGACATTTCTCTTCAATGGCGCGCGGCAACACGACGAGCCGGGCGTCTTTGTGACCTTCGAGGAGCGACCGGTCGATATCGTCGCGAACGTCGACTCGCTCGGTTTTGACCTGCAGAGCCTAATCGACCAATCCAAGATCGTTATCGAGCACATTGCAATCGACCCGTCAGAAGTCGCCGAGATCGGCGATTACGATCTCGAAGCCCTCTTTCTGCGCCTTGAATTTGCTGTGGACCAGATCGGCGCAAAGCGCATCGTGCTCGATACGATTGAGAGCCTGTTCTCGGCTTTCTCAAACCCGGCCATCTTGCGCGCCGAAATCCGCCGCTTGTTCGACTGGCTCAAGCAGAAAGGTCTGACGGCCGTTATCACTGGTGAACGTGGGGACGGTAGCCTGACCAGGCAAGGTCTGGAAGAATACGTCTCCGACTGTGTGATCCTGCTCGATCACCGCGTCGAGAAGCAGATCTCGACGCGGCGCTTGCGCATCGTCAAATATCGCGGCACGGCACACGGTACAAACGAATATCCGTTCCTGATCGACGAGGATGGCTTCTCGGTCCTGCCGGTCTCCTCCCTCGGCCTCGGCCACCAGGTGTTCGACGAGCGCATCTCAACCGGCGTGCCCGACCTAGACGCCATGCTGACCGGCGGCGGCTTCTACCGCGGCAGCAGCATCCTACTCACCGGCGTCGCCGGCTCCGGCAAAAGCTCGCTCGCCTGCATGATGGCTGACGCTGCCTGCAAGCGCGGCGAGCACGCGCTCTATCTCTCCTTCGAGGAGTCCGAGGCGCAGACCGTCCGCAACATGAGGTCGATCGGCACCAATCTCGACAAATGGCTGAAGAACGGGCAGATGCGCTATATCGCGACGCGACCGACATTCTACTCGCTCGAAATGCACCTTGCGATCATGTTGCGCGAGGTCGGAAAGTTCAAACCACAGCTTGTCGTGCTCGATCCGATCTCCGCCTTCACCGGTTCCGCAGAGATCAGCGAGGTACAGGCGATGCTGCTGCGCATCGTCGATTTTCTCAAGTCCAATGGTATCACGGCCGTGTTCACCCACCTGGCACATGTCCAGCAGGCCGAGACCGATGCCGGGTTGTCGTCTTTAATGGATGGCTGGATCCTGCTGCTCAACCGAGAGGCGAACGGCGAGTTCAACCGCGAACTTTACCTGCTGAAAGCACGAGGCATCTCGCATTCTAATCAGGTGCGCGAGTTCGTCATGTCGAACGACGGCATCCATCTGCTTGAACCCTATCTCGGCGAAGGCGGCGCGTTGACCGGGTCGGCGCGGCGTAACGAGGAGGCTCGCGCGCGACGGGCCGAAGTCGGTCGGCTGGCCGAGGTCGCGCGGGTCCAGGACCAGATCGGCCAGCGACGACGACGCGCGCTCGCCCAGATCGAGGCGCTCAGGGCCGATATCGATGCCGACGAGTCCGAGCTCAAACGAATGACGAAGGCTGAAGACGTTTATCTCAGACAGAGCCGGGAAGACGCGGCAGAAATAGCACGCGGGCGGGGACTGGACCTCCCTGGCAAGACGAAACAGGGCTAAGTCATGACCGCATCAAGCAAAGATCCCGTCAAGCTCGTCCTCTATGTCGCAGGCGAGACACCCAAGTCGCTCGCCGCGATCCGCAACCTCGAAAAGATCTGCTCGGAGCACCTTGCTGGCAAGTACAGGGTTGAGGTCGTTGATCTCAAGAAGCAGCCGCAGCTCGCTCGCGAACACGGAATCGTAGCGATCCCGACCCTGGTTAAAGAGCTTCCAGTCCCCATCCGCAAGATTATCGGGGACCTTTCCGACACTCAGAAGGTTCTAGTTCACCTGTCCGTTGAGGAATAATGACGGTGGTATCGCTCGTATCTGCGTTGACCCGGGACGAACTCGAGGCTCGGCTTTACGAAGCCGAGGAGACGCTCCGGGCCATACGCGAGGGCGAAATCGACGCCGTCGTCATCAAGGGGGGGACTACCGAACAGGTCTTCACTCTTGAAGGCGACGGGCAGTCCTACCGCACCTTCATGGAGGCGATGGACATCGGCGCCGCCGCTTTCGATGCCGAGGGACAATTGCTCTATGCCAACCAGGCGCTGTGCGTGTTGCTAGACCGTCTCGCCGGCGCATTGTCGGGACAAGCACTGCTCGGCATGCTCGACGCCGTCAATCAGACCATGTTCCGCCGCCTTCTCACGCAAGCGCTGAAGGAGCGGCAATCATCTGAAATCCACGTTCGCGTCGGCGACAGCGATCGCAGCTTTCTTCTCACTGGAGCCCCGATCGATTTTGGCATTGTGAGCGGCGTCGCGATTACCTTTACGGATATTAGCGAGCGTGAACAAATCGCTGCAGCCAAGGAATCGGAGCGGTTGGCGCGGTCGGTTCTCGCTTCCGCCAACGAGGCCGTCATCGTCTGCGACCGCGCTGGCCGGGTGACGCACATTAATGCTGCCGCCGAGCGGATCTGCGCCGAGGCTCCGATCGGAAGGCCATTCGGGGAGGCGATCGAGCTGAGTTTTGCCGATGCATCCGAGTTGATGTCGGGTGCCGATATCGTGGCAATGGCGGCGAGCGGCACGCCCGTGCAGGGCCTCGAAGCCGCCGTGAAGACGTCGACAGCCGACGTCACAGACGTCATGATCAGCGCCGCGCCGCTCGTCGTCACCGGCGATCGGACGCAAGGCTGCGTGGTGACGTTGATCGACCTCTCGCAACGCAAAGCCGCCGAGCGCCGCCAGGCCCTTCTGATGGGTGAGCTCGACCACCGCGTTAAAAATACGCTCGCGATGGTGCTGGCGATTTCCGCGCGTACCGCATCCCACGAACGCACGATCGAGGACTTTCAGAAATCCTTCTCGGGCCGCATCCAGGCGCTGGCGGCCACCCACACACTGCTATCCAATGCCTCCTGGGAAAACCTGCAGATCAAAGATGTGCTTCGGGTCGAGCTTGCGCCGTATGCGACGCTATCCGGCGGACGCATCACGATGGAAGGATTGGACATTTCCATCGATTCCAAGACAGCCGTCTCCCTGGGGCTGGTGTTCCACGAATTGACGACTAACGCGGTGAAATACGGCGCGCTTTCGAGCCGATCCGGCAAGCTGTCAGTGCGGCGGATCGGCCTGCTCGACGACGGTGCTTTGCAGATCGAATGGGAGGAGCGCGACGGCCCGTTGGTGACGCCGCCGACCTCATCCGGCTTTGGCCAGACCCTCATCTCCCGCAGCCTCGGCAGTGGACCGAGCGGAGGGACAAAGCTCGAATACCGGCCCAGCGGAGTAGTCTGCCAGATCGTAATCCCGAAGTACGGCCATTTCCATTCGCATTAGCTTTATGTGGTTCAACGTGCGTTTCTAGTGGTCTCGCCGAGCCGGCTGCAAATCGTCTCGCATCGAATCTTTTCGTTGTCTGTGAGATCACGCGTCCCTGTCTCCGGGAACGCCAGAGGAGAAGTACGACCAAACAATCTCAATCGCGTACCTCCGTTGGCTAATTTTGAGTAATTGCTGCAATGCTGCAATCAAAGACCTCTCGCGTTGGGTATGATTTGGATGCATTCTTCCCGTCATCGTTTCCGCGACGGGTCAACTTTTCCGACAGTGAGGGCATATGGCCGATTGGATGTCCGGAACAGCCGACTGGACCGGACAATTCAACTTTCTGAACGGTGGCGGCACCGTCGGGGCGCTTATGCGCGCTCACGACTGGTCGAATTCACCACTTGGTCACCCGGAAAATTGGCCGCAGTCTTTGCGGTCAGTCGTCGGTCTTTTACTCAATTCCAAGTTTCCAATGTTCGTCGCATGGGGCGAACAGCTTGGATTTCTCTACAACGACGCGTACGCGGAAATCCTCGGTGCCAAGCACCCGCGCGCACTTGGCGCTCGTTTCTTCGACATTTGGTCAGAAATCTGGCCTGACATTTCGCCGTTAATCGACGCCGCCATGGCGGGTGAGGCGACCTACCGTGAGGACCTGCCCCTCACAATGAACAGGCACGGCCACAACGAGGACACTTGGTTTACCTTTTCTTACTCGCCGGTTCGCGATGAGAGAGGTCACGTCGCCGGGATGTTCTGTGCCGTCGCCGAGACGACGAGCCAGGTCCTGGCAGCGCGTCGGCGCGATGCACTTTTGCAACTCGACGAGCGCCTGCGCAACGTTGCGGACACCGCAGACATCTCGTTTACAGCGTCTGAGCTGTTGGGCAAGGCGTTAGGGGCTTCGCGAGTCGGGTATGGCACGATTGATCATGAAGCCGGAACTACTTTGGTTGAAAGGAACTGGTTCGCCCCTGGATACGATAATCTTGCCGGCCTTCATCAATTTTCAGATTATGGCTCGTATATCGACGATCTACGGCAGGGCCGCGTGGTTACGAACACAGATGTTCAGAAGGATCCGCGCACCGCCGCGAATGCAGATGCATTTCGAGCGCTTGGAATCAGAGCGCATCTCGATTTACCCATTATGGAGAATGGCCGCATCGTCGGCCAAATGTTTATTCATTCGCCGGTACCGCGCGTTTGGAGCGTCGAGGAAGTTACTCTCGTTCGCGACTTTGCAGAGCGCACGCACGCCGCGATAGCCAGGCGCGCAGCAGAGCATGAGCTAAGACTGAGCGAGGGCCGCTTGCGGCAGTTGAACGAAACACTGGCAGCTCAGGTTGCGGCCCGTTCGGCAGAGCGCGACCGCCTCTGGAATCTCTCTCAGGACATGCTCGCGCGCGCCGACTACGCCGGCATGATGTCTGCGGTGAGCCCTGCTTGGACGCAAATACTGGGATGGAGCGAAGCGGAGCTCCTTGCACGTGGCTACTCGACTTTCATGCATCCAGATGACCGGCAATCTACGCTGGCCGCGATTGCTCGGATGGCTAAGACGCGTCAGCCGAGCCGGTTCGAAAATCGTATCGCAACCGTGCAAGGCGGCTGGAAGCATATTGAGTGGACTGTCGCGCCGGAGGCAGACGGTGAAAACTTCATCGCAGTTGGTCGCGATCTCAGCGTCACTAAATCCCGCGAAGCTGAACTCGAAGTTGCCCGAGAAGCATTACGTCAAAGCCAGAAGATGGAGGCGATGGGGCAGCTCACCGGAGGCGTTGCCCACGATTTTAATAATCTGCTTACGCCGATCGTCGGCGCGCTCGATATGCTGCAGCGCCGCGAGGTAGGTGGTGATCGTGAAAAGCGCCTGATCGCCGGTGCCGCGCAATCGGCGGAGCGAGCGAAGGTGCTTGTCCAGCGGCTGCTCGCCTTTGCTCGGCGTCAGCCGCTCCAACCGGTTGCGGTTGACGTCTCCAAGCTGGTTGAGAACATGGCTGAGCTCATGTCGAGCACGACGGGGCCACAGATCAAAGTCGTAGTCGACGTAAAAGATAACCTGCCGCCGGCCAAGGCGGACCAGAACCAGCTGGAAATGGCTCTTCTAAATCTGGCAGTGAATGCTCGCGACGCTATGCCGAATGGAGGCACGCTGCGGATAGCCGCGTCAGCAGATACTCAGTTGGAGGCAGACCGGAAGGTACCGCCCGGCGAATACGTTCGAATTTCCGTGGCTGACACTGGGGTCGGAATGGACGAGGCAACGCTCGCTCGAGCGGTCGAACCGTTCTTCTCTACCAAGGGCCTAGGGAAGGGCACTGGCTTGGGCCTCAGCATGGTCCACGGTCTAGCTTCCCAGCTCGGCGGTGCATTGATAGTCAATAGCAAGCTGGGCCTCGGTACCAACATCGAGCTGTGGCTGCCTCAAACCGAATCTGTGCCAAAAGTACGTAGTATCGCGCGCGATGCCCACTCAGTACGAGGCCGTGGCACGGCATTGCTAGTGGATGATGAGGAGTTCGTTCGCTTAAGCACCTCGGATATGCTCGTCGATCTTGGCTATCGCGTCATCGAGGTGACATCGGCCGAGCAGGCACTCGAAGTGGTGAGAGATAAAACTCCCATCGACTTGATCGTGACGGATCATCTCATGTCTGGCATGAGCGGCGCTGAGTTGGCGCGCACAATTCGCGCGACCTCTCCTGACACTCCGGTCTTGATCATTTCAGGTTATTCAGAAGTGGAAGGAATCGAATCGGACCTGCCTAGGTTGACGAAGCCATTTCGAAGAGACGAACTGATGACCTGCCTTGCAGCTCTGACACCAATTGCGACCAGCAAAAGCAGCAAATAGCTTCCAGCACGCAAACACTTTTTCGAGAACTAGCTTCGCTCGCGCAAGTGCCGGCATGCGCATGCCGGGCTCTTATACCGCTCGGCTACAGCCGTGGCACTAATGACGCGCGGTGGGATGGCTCACGAGACTAAGGGATTGCCCGTTTCGATATACGAACCACTTGGACCCGGCCAATCGTGGTCCCTTGTCGCCCTCCTCTTCCAAGCTCAAGGCCCCGGAGGCCGCCTCGCCATCGTAGTCGGCAGCCGCTTGCATCTGGTGTTCCTCTGTTGGACCCTGCAGCCTACTCCAAATTGCAGGCTCTCGTGCGCATCATGCGAGATTCTGGCGCGTTGCTAACGACCGGAACCGATTTGACCAACCCTTGGATAATTCCGGGCGAAAGCCTTCATCAGGAGTTTGAGTTGCTAGTGGCAGCCGGGCTTTCGCCATCCCAGGTGTCTGGCGAGAACGCCGCCCGCGCACTGCGCTCGAGGGACGTTGGCTTGATCGAGCCGGGAAGAGTGGCTGATCTCGTACTGCTTACGACCAATCCTTTGAACAACATCGCCAACACACGGTCGATCCAATGGTTATGAAAGGCGGAGAAATGGTTTCCCGTGGTCCTCCTCGATAGGCGGAGGCGATCGTAAGTCTGACGCTTGAAAAGAGAGATGGTCAGCGCCGGCATAGGATTATCCCGTCACGACATATTGCGCTGCCGCAAGGCGGCGCACTTATCGGTGGATCGCGCGGCCAGTCTATGAGTAAAGGACTAGCACTACTTTGGCAGATTCTTGATTTTGCCGTGCTTTATAGGATTCCCGAATCAATATTTCTCAAGCGTGTCATCGTCATCGGCACGATTCCCTGATGCTCATGACCGACGCATCGACAGCTGCGTCATCCGGACCCAGACGCCTTTGCGTGCCGAGGACTTCACCGCATCGATGAACTTCACGCCTGCCAGGCCATCCTCAACGGTCGGGAAGATGATCGCCGGATCGGGCTTTATGCGCCCGCAAAGTTCGATACCCGACCAAAATTCATCTCTCCTTGGTGGTTCCAGGGGACATGGCGCGCACTCGTCGGCAAGCGTGTCTCGGGACTGCAAGCGTCAGAACGGACCCTTGTCCCATACAAGCGCATAGGCGAGCCCGACGCCCGGCTTCGCGACAGGCGGCTAGACGCGACAAGGCCCAACGTGCCACCGGCCGACGAGCGGCCCTAGCAACGCGGTTCTGCCAAAACCCTCGAACACCAGGGAACGAATCAGCTTGACGGCGTTGAGTCCGCATGTGTGCCGTGGCGTTGCGTCAGTCTGGTTCGGGAGTATGGCGCGTCGCTGGCGCCCGCAAAGCTGCTATTCCAGGTTACGTAGAGCCGTGTGATCCCACGTTGCGCGAGCATGCGCCACGCGGGAGGGATTGGGCCTACGAGATCAAAGCCGACGGATACCGCGCGCAACTGCATCTTCAGGATCGGGTTGTCACCGTCTATTCTCGCACGGGGCTCGATTGGACCGAGCAGTTTTCCTCGATCGCAGCCGCGGCTCATAAGCTGAAGGCGAAGAGCGCGATCATCGACGGTGAGGCGGTCGTCTACGGCAGCAGCGGCCTGTCCGATTTCCAGCAGCTCCGGCGCGAGCTCGGCCCCAAACGCAGCGAGCGTGTGCGCTATCACGCCTTCGATCTCCTGTACCTCGACGGTTACGATCTGCGCGACGCGGCATATGAGGATCGCAAGCGTCTACTGCAGGAGCTTCTGAAGGACGCTCCGCACACCTTCATCTACGTCGAGGCTCTCGAGGCCGATGGAGACGAGATCTTCGCCAACGGCTGCAAGCTCGGCTTGGAAGGCCTCGTCGCCAAGCGGTTCGGTCGGCCCTACCGCTCGGGCCGGCAGGAGACCTGGATCAAGCTCAAATGTAAGAAGAGCGAGACGTTTCCGATCGTCGCGTTCGTGGAAAAACTGGGAGCACATCCGCGCAAGATCGCCTCGCTCTACGTCGGGCGGCGCCAGAACGGCAGGCTCGTCTACGCGGGCAAGGTTCGGACCGGGTACACGGAAACGAGCGCGCGCGAACTGCGCGAGCGGCTGGATCCGCTAATCCGGCGGACATCGGCCCTCGATGTCCGGATCAAAAAGCCGAAGGCGACTTGGGTCGAACCGGCGATGGATGTCGAAGTGGAGTATGGCGCGATCACAGATGACGGCCTGCTCCGCGAAGCAGTCTTCAAAGGGCTTCGAGACGATCTGGCATTGCGGAAGGTCAAAGCCCCCCGGCTTGTGCCCTCCTCTGTCGGACGGCCAAAGCTCGGCGTGCCCAAGGAAAACATCCTCCAGCTTCTTCCCGACGCGGTCGTGCCCTCCAAGGAACAGTTGACGTATTATTGGAAGCGAGTTTGGAAGAAAGCACTGCCGCATCTCGGCCACCGCCCGCTCAAGCTCGTGCGGCACGTGCACGGCACGACCTTTTACCACAAGGGGCCGCTTCCGAACGAGATTCCGGGGGGCGTGCATCAGCTTCGCATTCGGAAGCGCGAGGGTGGCGAAGGCACGCGCTTGTGGGTCAACACCCTTGATGGCTTTCTCGGACTGGTGCAGATGGGCGTCGTCGAGCTGCACCCGTGGAATTCAACCGTGGAGGACTTCGAGCACGCTGATCGCATCGTCATCGACCTCGACCCTGGCGAGGGCGTTGAATGGAAGGTCCTTACTGAAGCCGCGCTTGAGCTGCGCGCGCTGATGAAGCGCGAAGGGCTTGACACCTGGCCCAAGCTGACCGGGGGCAAGGGTGTTCATCTGATGGCGCCGCTCAATGAGCCAATACTGCACGATCAGGCGCATCGCATCGCGCGCGGACTTTGCTCCGAGTTCGCGGCGCGCAATCCCAATCGCTACACCCTTTCGGCGCAGGCAAATCGCAGCAACCGGATCTTCCTCGATTATCTGCGCAACGGACGCGGCACTACCGCGATCGGCACCTATTCGCCGCGGGCGCGCCACGGATTTCCGATTGCTGCACCTGTAACCTGGACACGCATCGAAAATGGGATCAGGCCGGACGCGTTCACAATGGAGAGCCCGCTCCGGGCGAAGAACGCATCGCCGCGGCTTTCGAGGACGAGATCACTCGCGCAGCGGACCCATTACTTCAAGGACTGATCGCGCACGCTTGTCCAGGCTGCTGGCGCCGGTGCCTGTCGCCATACTCGCCCGACCTCAACCCGACCGAAGAGCCAACTCCAAGATCAAAGTGGATGAGGCAAGCTCAGAAGCGCACCATCGAGGACAGTTGGAGTCGGTCACCTCATCCAAGAAATCCAGCCGTGCGAATGCGCCAATTATTCGCCAACTCCGGTTGTGCTTCAGTCAAAATGTGAAACACTCTAGCCGCGTCGCGTTTTCGTATTCCAGACGTCGACAAACAGCAGTCGCGCGCGATCACCGCCGGCGAGCAAGACGTCTGTCCCGGCCATTTCGCTCACGTTACCGGCTACGGGTTCGCCTGCTCGCAAACATTAAGCAGCCGTAAACGAATAAACGCCGTATGTGACTTTCGACATCTGAACAGAATTAGACCAAATGAGGGACCACTCAGGTGATCAAAATCGTTGACGACTAATCCGGCCTGCATGTCGTTCCTCCTTCGAGGAGGACGTCATTCTGACTTTGCACAGGTCGTCGTCGCTGTGCCGAGCAAATCGCGCTTGCGGCCTGCGGGTTCACTGTCGGGCCGCGTGGCTCTCTTTACGGCAGAGTAGCGCGCTTGCCCGTTTTGGGGTGTCGACCCGCAAGCCTGAGGAATTTAAAGATGTGTGGGGTGAGCGGTGATCGGGTTGTTTCGTCGGTCAAGGTTTCGATGGTCGACATTGTCGTGTTCCTCGGCCATTTCTTGTGGCGCACCCACGCCGTTCTCGATTGGCATGTCTGACCGAAGGGCGTCGTCGCTTGAGCGCCGCCTCGCTCTTACCCCCGCAACAGCCGGTTACGACTTTCTTCCCCTGGCCGCTGCGCGCCCATTCCTCGCGCAAGCCAAGAAAGTCGTGCCCTGGCTGCCCTCTACTGCGTGCCGGCCCCTTCGGCGTGCGGGTCGATCGCCTCCGGTCTGTCGCCAGCCATCGAGGCCGCGATGGGCGGCCCGGGAAACTGAAAGGACACGACAATGGCGACCATCGGCACCTTCACCTCGACCGGTAACGGCTTCTCCGGCACGGTTCGCACCCTCGCTCTCAATGCCAAAGCCAAGCTGGTTCGCGTCGAGAATCCCTCCGACAAGGGACCGCACTTCCGCATCTTCGCCGGCAATGTCGAGCTGGGAGCGGCTTGGCAGAAGAGCGCCAGGGACACCGAGCGCGATTACCTCTCGGTCAAGCTGGACGATCCGAGCTTCCCGGCTCCGATCTATGCCACCCTGATCGAGGTGGAGGGCCAGGACGGCCTACAGCTCATCTGGTCCCGCCCGAATCGGGATTGAGGGCCCACAGCAATGGCTCCGCCGAAAGGCGGGGCCATTTGCCCGCTGTCACAGCCTCGGCTCACGGAGCCGTGATAGTCTCTGGTGCATGTCATTCAAATGTATTTCATCTGGATACGAATAAGGAGGTCGCTATGGCTTCGAATGCCTGTCCAGACCCGCATCGATGCGGACGTGAAGGAAAAGGCCACTGCGGTTCTGGAAAACATGGGTCTCACGGTATCCGACGCCGTGCGGATCCTGCTGACGCGCACGGCCAATGAAGGGATGCTTCCGCTGGAGCTCGTGAGCAACAGCCAAGCTTACGATACCTGGTTTCGTGAGAAGGTGCGCCAGGCGTTGGCCGACACGCGGCCTGATATCGATGATTTCGAGGCCGAAGCGCATTTCGCACAACGCCGTGCCGCTGCGCTTCGAAAAGCGCCGGAGCAGGAACGGTGAAACTAGTCTGGTCGCGCTTCGCGTTGTCCGATCGCGACAGCATTTTCAGCTACATCGAGGCCGAGAATCCTCGTGCCGCGGTCCATGTCGACGAACCGATTGCGAATGCCGCGCGGCTTCCGGATAGCGGTCGGCCGGGGCGTGTCGCTGGGACGCGCGAGTTGGTCATTCCGCGTACTCTTATGTCGCGGCGTACCTGGTCGACGGCGATAAAAGTTTTGATTTCTTGCCTATGTCGTAGCTGGGCTACGATAAGTACGGTCAAACTAAGGCTCAAGCCCTCGTCTCGCGTGCCGGACGAATAAAGGCCTTGGTCAGCGTCTCGAGCCGGAGTTTTCGTCACACCCTCTGGCGCTGGAAACGGCCGCTGCTGGATTTCAACCGCGCGGCTTTTTTGTTGGTGCATTTTTAATTTGGACGAGACGGCCTTTCTGCCGAGCGTTCACAACACGGGCTTTCGCCTCTACAGGACGCCCCACGCCCGGTAGCGTCCGCGCCCGGTCGCCTCGCGCAGGCCGAGCTCGGCGACCAGGTTTTGGGCAGCACGGGGAGTGATCTGGAGTTCCGCCGCGATCATGCCCGCCGAAACGATCGGCCTCGTCAGCACGTAGTCGAGGAGAGCCGGCAGTTTTGAAGTGGTGCGACGGCCGGGGAGTTTTCGGGCGAGCAGGTTTCTGGTCATCAGCCAGCGGTCGTGATCCTTGCGGCCAGACTCGGCGGCGGCCGTCATGGCCTCGAGCTGCACGACCAAACGCGCTGCGGCCTCGCGTGGCCGCCGGCGCTCACGCGGAATGTTTTTCAGCCCAGCATGCAGGCACGGCAGATGGGATCGCGTTTTGCCGCGGTCCCTCAACAATGCTGCGGCGAGCAGGCGGCCGAGCCAAGGCGTGTGCTCGAGCGGTTCGATCTCACCCCAGGCGTCGGCGGCAATCGCCCCAGCCAGGGTCGGCGGCAAGCCGCGAGTCTGGTCGACCACATCGCGCCACTGATCGAGGCGTTCCTCCTCATCCCAGTCGGGATCGTAGATGAGAGAATCCCGCTCCGGCCGAAACCGAGTCTCGTCGGCAAGCCTCCGCTCCGCCCTGGTGTTCGCTGCGTCGACCGCGTCGAAAGCGGCGGCCAGATGGGGATCGGTCTCGCGGAGACCGAGGGGCAATTCGAGACCCACCTCCTCCCGCTCGCGAGCCTCGTCGATCTCAAAACCTCCCTCACCTTCCTTCCACTTGCTCGTCTCCTGCTCTCGTTCGCCCCGCCCGCGGAGGCTGGAGAGCCCTCGAGCTGACAACGCCCATTCGGGTTTCGCCTCGGCGATGCGCCGACGGGCGCGCAGCACGGCGTGGGCGCGAGTCAGCTCATGGGTAGGAGCGCGAACGTCCATGCCGGCATCGTGGAGCACGAGGTCATCGAGGTGGACAAGTTCGCCGTCCAGCCACAAACTGGCGCAGGCATCGGTGAAGTGTGTCCGGCTGATTGCGCCGTCACGGATTGGGCTTTTGGCCAGCCGCTCGTCGAAGCGAGCCACGGCGTCCTCGGCGGCAGCGAGCGGTCCGACGAGCTGGGCCCAAGGCAGTGGATCGGGGATTTTGTAGGTCGGCAGCAAGGCCCTGATAAACCTTAGGGAGAAGCAGCGAAACGGAAACTAACACGGCTTTAGCTTCCGTCATAGCGATGTCGGTTCCGGACAGTCCACGATTGAATTTCGGCTAGCAAATTAGCGCTTCGGCCGACCTCGACCCAGACTCTTCGCCGCGCTGGCGCCAAACCGCCGAGAAGATGCGCCGCTGGTCAGGTCCCCTGCCCTCTACCGGACGCCTTCGGCCGCCGTCCGCGCTCAGATGTCCTCGTTGGTCAGGTCGACTGTCCGAACGTCGCGGTCACGGCTATCGGGCTGGCTCCCCGCGAATCAGCGTTCATTACTTCTGCCACGCTCAGACTCGGTCCGATAGTAGCGCTTGTCAGGCCGCCTCGATGTCGGTCTGCGGAAAATCCGCGCCCTTGAACATCAACGGTTCGCCAAGATATCGGGCGCAGGCGTAGGCAAAACAGTCCCCGAAATTGAGCCGCGCCGGGTGTCGGCCCTTGCCGAAGCGGTCGAAGGCGTCGAGCGCGATGCGGGCTGTTTCGGGCGCAACGTTCACCATTTTAATTTCGATCAGCGCGAGATAACTCTCGACCGCTTCGGCCGCCGCGGTGATCGGCAGATCGAGCACGCGGGCGATAGCAATCGCCGCCTCCCAGACGGCCAGCGGCGAAGTCAGCCGGGTTGTGCTTTGCTGCACGCGGGCCAGCAACTCGCGCGCCTCATCTTCGTCGGTCAGCATCGCGGTGAGCGCCGAAGCGTCAATGAACATCAGGAATCCTCGTACAGGCTGTCGCGGAACGCCTTGTCAGCAGGCTTGCCGCTCTGCGGATTGCCTCTAGCCCGGAGATCGCGACAGAACTGTACGCCCAGGTCGACCAAGGTTGGCTTACCCTGCTCACGCTCCAGCTCATGGGCGAGCGCCGTATGCACGGCCTCGGTGAGGCCAATCTTCTTGAGCGCAGCGACCCTGCGTGCCAGCGCGTCGGTCTCGGGATTCTTAATATGGAAAGCCATCGGGCGCTCCTCTATCCGCCAACGTGTATCCTTATATAGCACGTCGGATACACCACTTGAAGGCCAACCCCAATTGCTCGCCAAGGCTTGCTCACGACGCCTAGCGGCATTCTGATGTTTGAGGCCGCCTTTGACTTTTCCTCGGACCAGTACGCTCAACGGTCTGTTTGGAATTTCCGGGGGTTCTGTGCTGCGTCCAGCCCCGTCGCGACGGCGGCCAAGGCTGTGCGACCTTGAGATTCGCTGGATTGGGTTGCCGGGTCCGGACTGGCCCCCTAGGGCGCGGAATGAATCTCTGCTTGAAAAGAGCGTCTGCTCTCCAGATTCCAACCGTGCACTTGAGGCTCAGAATTTTCACCGGCTTGTTGACCGCGGTCAACTTTTGATGGTCGGGCGCGCACAGGCAGGGCGTGTAGGTGCTATGATACCGAAATGCCAAAGCGGATGCGGGGGTCCTGCGGGCATGAGCTGCTGCCTTCCCTCCTCGGATTACGACGGTGTTCGGCTTTCTGCACCGAGCAAAAGTTGACCGCGGTCAACTTTCCAATGCACTACATTACGCGATCCTTCCCTCGCTAGACGTTGGTGCGTGGAGCCGTCCACATCTGAACCGGGTTGCAAAATCGGCAATCTGGGGCCAGGGGTTCTTTGACTAGCAGGCCTGAGCCGACCGAAAATCATAAACTCCGAGATTGGCCTGGCGGACATCTCCGATCAGAGCTGGGTGGGCATGATAAAAGCCTGCCGGCCCTTACCGCTGAATGCTCTTTGGAATTCGATTCTCATGGGGCGCATCGACCGCGGGCAGGCAAAAGATACGAGCGTCGCCTGGGCGGTCCGAATGAGCATCTCGAAAAATTCGCCTAGCAAAGAGTTTGGCTCGTGGTCATCGTCCAATTTCACACTGGCGCGAGACTAGATCCGAACGCCTTTTCGGTCGGCCGATCGATGATGGTGATGAGGTTCTGCGCTGTCTCGCCGTCCGCATGGCAACGTCTCGCAGTTGGCCCAGACGATGCGGGGAGAGCGGCCCGAACACTCGCCAAAGCGGGCTCAGCCCGCGAAGAAAGTTGGTGACGCCCCGTAGAGTTTGCACTTCACCGCTGCAACGGATCGGAAGTCTTCGATAGAAGCGATGCCGAGAAAAATGCCATCGCTCGCGATCCAAGATTTCCTTTCGCAGACAAAGACAGCATTGAGCTGGCAGCAGCCTATCGTTCGGCGGCAGAAATCTTCTATGCTTATCCATGGCTTCTGAACGTACAGGGCCTTCCACGGCAGCACGCTGGCGGCTTAGGAGGCGCAATTTTGTAGCCAAATGGGGCCGAGTGACCGCGTCGGGCAGGGGTGCTCAAGGTGTTCGACGTCGACCAGTCTGGCCGAGACCACTTCTCAGATAGGTGACGGCGATTGCGGGTGAGCTTCGCCGAACATGGGAGCGCCACGCACCGCATTGTTGCTATTCGTTGAAGTCGCGATGCATGTAGAACTCGGCCTTTGCGCGACTGGTTCGTTGGCCTAGCCCCAGCCGTCCCGTAGTCCTTAATCTCTCGTTAACCCTTTCTTCATTGCCGAGCGGTAGAGAATCGGAGTTACTAACGCCGAATGTAGAGTTTTCGGCAAAATGTCGTAACCACGAGATGCCGCCGTGTCTTTGACAGAACAAACTGTCGCCGATTATTCGGCGTTAAATGAGCCTCGCGCGATCCATGAACTGATCGCTGCGGACGCTCGCGAGCTATCCGCGAAACTTGTCGCCCACAGACTGAAACTCTTCCCGCCGAAAGCCGCAAAAACCTTACGTCGATTCTCGTCCGGCGAAGCGGCCAAGTTGATCGGCGTGAACGACTCCTATTTGCGGCAGTTGTCGCTCGAGAAGAAGGGGCCCGATCCCGAGATCGGGCCGGCCGGCCGACGTCTCTATTCCCTGGGCGACATCCAGGCCCTTCGGACTTATCTCGACGAGACCGGAAAGGCCTCGCGCCGATATCTGCCGACGCGCGGGGAAGGGGAGCATCTGCAGGTCATAGCTGTCGTTAACTTCAAGGGCGGTAGCGGCAAGACCACCAGTGCGGCGCACTTGGCCCAGCATCTCGCCTTGCAGGGATATCGCGTTCTTGCCGTCGACCTCGATCCCCAAGCGTCCTTGTCGGCTCTGCATGGATACCAGCCCGAATTCGACGTCGAAGAGAACGGCACCTTGTATGGCGCCATCCGCTACGACGACAGCCGACGCGAATTGAGCGACATCATCCGACGGACCTACTTCCCGCTCCTGGATATCGTGCCAGCGAACATCGAACTGATGGAATTCGAGCACGAGACGCCCAAGGCTTTGGCCCAGCGGCAGTCCGGAGATCCACTCTTCTTCGCAAGGGTGGCGACGGTGCTCGGGTCGGTGGAGGCGAACTACGACGCCGTTGTCATTGATTGTCCGCCCCAGCTGGGATTCCTCACGCTGTCGGCACTATGCGCCGCGACCGCAGTCCTCATCCCGGTGCATCCCCAGATGCTCGACGTGATGTCGATGTCGCAGTTTCTTCTGATGACCTCGGACTTGTTGGAAGTCGTCGCGAAAGCCGGCGGCAACATGAATTACGATTGGATGAGATATCTCGTTACCCGCTACGAACCCGGCGACGGTCCGCAGGCGCAGATGGTCGGCTTCATGAGATCGCTTTTCGGCGACCGCATGATCACAAACATGATGCTGAAAAGCACCGCAATCAGCGACGCCGGCATCACCAAGCAAACCCTCTACGAGGTGCCGCGCGAACAGTTCACGCGATCGACCTACGACCGCGCGATGGAGTCGCTCGACGGCGTCAATGGGGAGATCCAGAACCTCATGCAAGCGGCCTGGGGGAGAGCCTGATGGGACGCAAGAACCTACTCAGCGATCTGCTGAGCGATGCCAAGCCGGCCGCTCCTAGCGCGCCGCCGGCGGAGGAGGGGAGGGCACCCCACCCGACCCTCGGTGGGCGTGGCGTCGTCGGAGCCATGAGTCGGTCGCTTGAGCGATTGACGGCCGAGAGCGAAGCGGCGAGAGCGCTGGCCGATCGGTTCGCCAATGGCGAGACAGTGCTCGAAATCGATGCCTCGCTGATCGACGCATCTATCGTGCCCGACCGGATGCCTGGTACGGACGAGGAGCATGAGGCTCTGGTCCAATCGATCTCCGCCAACGGCCAGCTCGTTCCCGTTCTACTGCGTCCTCATCCAAGTCAGCCGGCCCGCTACCAAACGGCTTACGGTCATCGCCGGGTGCGGGCGCTGAAGGCACTCGGACGGCCGGTCCGTGCGGTCATCAGGAAGATGACCGACGAAGAGCTCGTGGTGGCGCAAGGCAAGGAGAACGGCGAACGGAAGGATCTTTCGTTCATCGAGAGGGCAATCTACGCCGTCACTCTCGAGGACCGCGAGTTCAAGCGTGACACGATCGGCTCCGCCCTCAGCGTCGATAAGACCGAACTTTCCCGCCTGATCTCGGTCGGTCGCGCCATTCCGCGTGCGCTGATCGAGGCAATCGGCCCCGCCCCGAAAACTGGCCGGAGACGGTGGATGGAGCTCGAAGCCTTGCTCCAGGGCAAGGATGCAATCGGCGACTTGGCGCCGCTGATCTCGAACCAGGCCTTTCGCAGTAAAGATTCCGATGCGCGCTTCCTTGCCGTATGCGCAGCGCTTGCGCCCAGGCCGCAGCGAGCGGAACCTGAGCCTTGGACATCTGCCGACGGCAAGGCAGTCGCCTCGATCGACCGCAAAACGGAAAAGACCACCCTTGCGGTAAACGAGAAGGTTGCCCCAGGCTTCGGCGAATTCGTCGTAGGACGGCTAGGTGAACTCTACGTGGAGTACCTCAAGGGAACTGCGTAAGCGCGCTTCCCGAGACTCCTTGAGAACATGGCGCAGCCAGCAAGAAGGCTTGCCGCGCGATCAGTAGGCGTATCGATTTTCAACAGAGGAGTAGAACGCAAAGAAAAAGGCCCCCGAAACGTCTCCGCCCGGAAGCCTTCTCTAACGTGTAAGCAGCCTTAGAGAATCACGGACGCGAATCCCAGTCAAGCGTATTTGCTGCGGTATCGATTCGCCGAGCGCTTTTTCTTTGCCTGAAAAGGCGAAGAACATGATCGACAGTCACCCAACGACGCCCTTCGGGCGGCGCGCGCTGACGCTTGCCATGATGGCGAGCCAGGCGGCCGCGAAGGCATGCCCTGAAGACAGAGTAGTTCACAAGTGGAAGATCTTCCGCGCGATCACCGATGCGAGGGAGCGGCTCGATATCTCGGATCGTGCGTTGACCGTGCTCAACGGCTTGCTGACGTGTCTACCGGAGACGGCTCTCACCCCTGGCAACCTCGTTGTCTTTCCCTCGAACGCGTCTCTGAGCGAGCGCACGCACGGGATGGCTGGGACCACGCTCCGCCGACATCTCTTCGCGCTGGTCAACGCGGGACTCATCATCCGCCGCGATAGCCCCAATGGAAAGCGATACGCTCGGCGATCTGGCGATGGCACAATCGAGCAGGCGTTCGGGTTCGATCTGACGCCGATCGTGGCGCGGGCCGATGAGTTCGATCGTCTGGCCGAGGAGGTAAGGATCGAGCGTCGCGCTGTCGCCTTGGCGCGGGAGCGTGTCTCGATACTCCGGCGGGATATAGCCAAGATGATTGCCGTCGCGGCGGAGGAGGGGGCCCAGGGCGACTGGGGGGATGTCCGGAGGCGCTTCGCAGGCCTCAGTGGCCGCTTGCCACGACTGGTCGGTCTAGGCCTCCTCGAACCTCTTGCCGAAAGCCTGGAGCGCCTTGCCGCAGAGGCGGGCAAGCTGTTGGATTCACATCTCTCTGCACAGAAAACGGACGGCAATGACAACCATTCTGGCGCGCACTATCAGAATTCAAATCCAGACCCCTTTATTGAACTTGAACCAGCCTCTCAAGAAGGCACGGGGCCGATCGGTGAGACCCAACCGGTGCCGGAGAGGAGGAGCCAACAGACGACGGGATTTCCGTTGGGGATGGTCCTCAAGGCTTGCCCTGACATCGCGATGTACTCGCGGACAGGGATCGGAAGCTGGCCCGAATTCATCGCGACGGCCGCGGTCGTTCGATCGGCGCTGGGGGTCAGCCCGAGCGCCTGGGAAGACGCCGTGGACGCGATGGGGGAGGGCGATGCAGCGGTCACCGTCGCCGCGATCCTGCAACGGTCGGCCGAAATCAAAAGTCCCGGCGGCTATCTACGGGGTCTGACGGCTAAAGCTAGGGCCGGGAACTATTCCATCGGACCGCAGATCATGGCGCTCTGGAAGAAGCAAAAGATTGCAAATCATGGACAGGCTTCCTAGCAGCGAGCGGGCGTTCCGACGCCCTGCGACTGGCGACTGCGTCTCAGGAACGGCGAGACGCGAACTGCACTGCGGGCGCGATTGAAGTGTTCGATGGTTCGATAGAAGCGATGCCGCTGCCGGAGGGCGCGGGAGGCGGTGCGATGTGAAGGAAGGAGACGGGGAGCGCCAGAACATAGAGTAACGGCGCGCCCACGATGTGGCGGTGAAGCAGCCCACGATCTGCACTGCGACCTTTCGCTAGGACTCGCCGGAGCCGGCGAACAGCACCGTTGGTGGCGTTGCGCGTTGCGGCGGGATGGACCGTCCGCCTGGTGATCCTGGTTTGCTCTTGAGATCGTATCGCTGGGCCAGGTCGAGTAGTCGCCGCCTGGTGAACGGGTCCGCGTTCTCGGCCAGATCGCGCGCCCGCTTCGCGAAGCTCCTATAAAAATCTTCCACGACGCCACCCCCGCAACATCACTGAAAACCGGATTTCAGTGCGGGACGCGCTCCGCGTCAAGCGGTCTGGTGCATACGGACAAGTTTTGGCGATCTACTTGTGCTCGCGGCGCACTGGGAGCTGGTTCCGGCAGGGAAAAACCATGACTCCGCTCTACCTGAGCCGGAAGCTGTGCCCGAAGTGCGGGAAACCGATGACGGTTGTGCCCACGACGTCGCGCCGGGCCGGCCGTGCTACGTCTGCTTGGCCTGCGAAGACGATCCGCTGCGCGATCCCGCTGCCCGGAAATGGGCGGAAAGCCGGCTGCGCCCGCCGGCTAAGTAACGTTCGAACCGAAATCGAGCCCGGCAGCCGATCTCTGTTGACGTCGATCGTGCTCACAACCCGCACCAATGCTGTGGCGTTGCAACCCGCACGCCGAGCTTCGTTCGATCGCGCGTGCCGGCGGAATCACCCCGGACTCGGCGGCCGGCAAGTCCAGCGACGCTACCATCTGTCTCACGCCTCGCCGGGCGGTCGCATGGATGCGTAGAGCGGGGCGTTGAATCCACCTGGCGAGACAGGTCACTAGCCTCTTTATCGATCTTGCGACGGCAACTTCGACAGGGGCGCCGACGTTGCTGACAGCGACAAGCTCCATCGCGGGTGATGACTCGGCGCCGAGCTGGCCTGCTCAGGGTGATCTGCGCTTTGTTACTACGCCGTTGCCTTGAAATCCGAATGGCCGGACCGACTCGGGCCGCCTGTTTTCATTCCACGTGTTTTCGCGAAGGGCGCACCCATCTGCGTCCTCGATGGAGGCTGGTCTGACCGAAGGTCGATCCCGCTTTGCGGGCTCTCGATCTTGTCCCTGCAACGCCCGCCCTCGACTTTCTTCCCCTGGCGCTGCCCGCCATTCCTCGCGGTCCAAGAAAGTCGCTGCCGGCCGCCCTCCATTCATTTCGGCCCTCCGGGTGCAGGTCGATCGCCTCCGGTCTCACGACCGCCATCGAGGACGCGATAGGCGCGCCCGAGAAAACCAAGGGAATGAGACAATGGCTACCATCGGCACCTTCACCTCCACTGGCAATGGCTTCTCCGGCGCGATCAAGACGCTAAACCTCAACGTCAAGGCCAAGCTGATCCGCGTCGAAAATCCTTCTGACAAGGGACCGCACTTCCGCATCTACTCGGGCAACGTCGAGTTGGGTGCGGCCTGGCAGAAGACCGCCAAGGACACCGAGCGTGACTACCTCTCCGTCAAGCTGGACGATCCGAGCTTCCCCGCTCCGATCTACGCCACCCTGACCGAGGTCGAGGGTACGGAACGCCTCCAACTGATCTGGTCCCGGCCGAACCGGGACTGAGCCTCCCAAGAGGGCTCCGCTGCGAGGCGGGGCCTTCTTCCCTTCGAATGGAGAGAAGCTCATGACGGTCGACACCATCGAGGAACTACGCGCCGAACTGCGCGACTGCCTGTTCGGTCCCGCGGAGCGCAAGGCGCTCGAAGCGCAACTCGTCGAGCTGATCCGGCAACGCAACCAGCCAACCACGTCCGGCGACGCATGGCCCGCCGATCAGCGGTTTTCCACCGCCGGGGCATAGCCACGGCGTCGCTTTGTTCGCTCGAGCCGGTCAAACGCCTCGCCGAGCATCAGCAGGTTGATGTCGCATTTGCGCCCGAGGGCGCCGCGCGGTTCTTACCGTCGTCCAGCTTTGGTCGGCGTCGGCTCCGTCTCGTCTCCCAAACTATACGGAGATTGCGAGGTGACGCTGCCTCAGAACGTGTTGGTTTGAACCAACAGGGCTAGTGGCACACGCATTTGGCTTTCGTTGTCTTGCGTCAACTCCGGTGTGCGCCTGTCCAATCATGCGAACTGACTGCGCGCCCGATGTGGCTCGGTCCCACCTGACTCTTCTGGCAGGGGATTTTGTGCCTGCTTTCAGGATTCTGCTGGTTCGCCATGGGCGTTGGTTCAAACCAACACCCAGGATGAAGAGGCCGGTCAAGTCAGGACCGAGCCGGCAGCCGAAGCACGGTCTGGAGGAACATGGATGGAACGGGCGCAGATGGTTGCACCAAGGTCGGCCCGGTGAACACGATCGTCATCAACAACCAAAAGGGCGGCGTCGGCAAGACGACCCTTGCCGTGCATCTGGCCTGGTTTATGGCGGAAGCGGGCCGCCGGGTTCTGATGATCGATGTTGATGCGCAGGGCAACGCGACCGACACGCTCAAGCAGCATACAGGGTCGATTTCGGCGGCCGCCCTCTTCAAGCCGGCGACCCGGTTTGTCGCTGGGGAAAACAACGGCATCACACTGGCGCCGGCCGACAGCTCTTTGACGGATATCGATCGCGGCAATGCTGCAGCTGTCATGACCCTGCAGCAGAATCTCGCTGAGGCCGCCGGCCGCTTCGATGTCTGCGTGATCGACACCCCGCCATCGCTTGGCCTTCGCAGTGTCGCTTGTTTGGTCGCCGCCTCGCATGTGTTGGCGCCGATTTACCTGGAAGATTATTCCGTAAAGGGCGTCAAAGCCCTGATGCAGACCGTGATCGGTGTGCAACGACGCTACGCTCGTCAGGACACGCGATTCCTCGGCCTGCTGCCGTCGAACTTTAATACCAAGTCGCCGCGTCAACGAACGCACCTAGAGCAGTTGTTGCGCGAAGCGGGCAAGTACGTGTTCCCAGGTCAGATCGTTGCACGGGACGGCTATGCCGAAGCCGTTGCGGAGCGGGTGCCGGTGTGGAGCTTGAAGCGTCGCTCGGCGCAAGAAGCCGGTCGGGAAATCCGCGCGGTTCTCGCCAAGATCGTGGAACGGCTTGATCAGGAGACGACGAATGACGCTTGATCTCAGCTTCAAGGAGCTCGTCGACGTCGCTGCAAACCCTGGCGGCGTAACCGGACGGCCGCTTTTGGTCGCAATCGGCTGCATTGACGAAGACCCCGATCAACCACGCCGCACCTTCGGCGAACAGGAATTGGAGGAGCTCTCCCAATCGATTGCCGAACATGGCGTGCTGCAACCCATCGTGCTTCGCCGTTCTAGTCAAGATGGACGCTACGTCATCGCCATGGGCGCGCGCCGGTACCGCGCCGCGCAGCGCGCCGGGCTGCGAGAAATGCCCGCGTTCATTCAAGACGTCGATTTGCCAGACCGATACGCTCAGATGATCGAGAATATCCAGCGCGATGATTTGCGCGTGCCTGAGATCGCGAGGTTCATCGCAGACCGATTGGACGCCGGCGATACCCAGGCGGAGATCTCGCGCAAGCTCGGCAAGCCAAGAGACTGGGTGTCGCGTTACGCATCGGTCCAAGGTATGCCGGACTTCCTTCGGGCACGGCTTGAGGGCAGTTCGATCCGTGCTCTTTATGAACTCTATCAGGCCTGGCGCACGCACCCCGACGAGATCGAGCGCCGATGCGCGACGCAGGACAGCTTTACCGACGCACAGGCTCGACAACTGGCCCGGGACGTTCGCGGGGAGGGCGTCCGGGCCAATCCACGGAACGAATTACCGGGTGGGCGACTTCGATCCGAAAACTCCGCTCCCCTCCCGGAAGCACTGCTCACGCGCAACGTGGCGGACGACCGCGAAGCGGCAACGGAGCATCAGCCAAAAACTCGCGTCGTTTCGCAATCGAAACCGGCAGCGTCGCTGGCAATCAGGGTTCGGTATCAGGATCGGACCGGGCAGCTCGTTGTCGATCGACCCGCGACCCAGGGCTCCCGTCACGCCGTGGTGTTGGTCGATGGTGCGGACAAAGAAGAGGAGTTTCCGGCGTCGGCGCTCAGCATCGAGGAGATCCTGTCGAGATGAACTCGTTCGACACTTTCGCTGCCGCGGCGACAGACTATCGGCGTGCGCCGGCGGAGCGACTTTCCGATCCGAAGGATGGCGCGTTAGCGCGGCAGCCGAAGGCCGAACGCGCTCCCCACAGCGCCGTAGAGAGGCCGCAGGCTGCTGGAAAGTCGCGGTCCACAGTGCCGGTGTCAGTTAGTGCCTTCGTTTCCTGGCTTGCCGGCGGATCGGTCTTCGCGATGCCTACTCCGCCAAACGAGCGCCCCGAGCAGAGTTCGGCACAGAGGGCAGGGGCCCTCGATCGCCTTACATTGGCGAGCGTTGAATGCAGAGAATGTTGGTTTGAACCAACATCAAGGGACAAATTTTTTGGCTTTCTAGTGCAGGATAGGCTTCGCGCCAGCGATGTATTACATCGCAATTGGGATTGAAGTGCATGGCTCTGATCTCGCTTCGCGTCTCCGACGAAGTCGCGGCGCAGTTCTCCGCTTTTGCGGCTACCCAAGGCGGCAAATCCGCGCTGCTGCGGCGTCTCATTGCTGAGGCCCTAGCTGCACCAGCGCCGCGCATCCTGGCGTTGCCTATCGGACGACCGGAGAAGGTGACGGTGCGGTTTCGCGAGAGCGAGATGCGGCAGCTCGCGGAAGTCTCGCATCAGCGCGGCATGACGCGAACCGGTTGGATCGTCGCGCTGGTGCGCTCACGGCTGGGGTCGCCCGTGCAGCATTCCCCGAACGAGCATGAGGCGCTCCGCGCGATCGTTCGCGAGCTCAACCGGATCGGCGGCAACATCAACCAGATTGCGCGTGCCGCAAACACGAGTGTGCTGCAGGGCAAGGCGGTTGAGCCGGATCTATCAGCAATTCAAGAGGCCAAACTGGTCATCGAAAGAGAGCTCGCGCAATTGCGTGGCACGCTGCACGGCAACGCCGATTATTGGGATGGACGGCGATGAGCCGGCGCTCGCCGCGGCCGACCGGGCTAGCCTCCGATCTTCCGCCGATCTCGTATGTCTGGGAAACGCCCAATCGGCGCCCACGGCGGGCCGAGTGGGATATCCCCGATCCGGCGGTTCCCGGCCGCTTTACGCCGGCGATGCGTGCAAAGCTCGAGCGCCTCGTGCGCCGAGCACCAGAGGTGATGGTCAAGATCACCGGTCGCACCAAGGACGTGGCGCATCTCAAGTCGCACCTTGCATACATCACGCGAAACGGCGAGCTCGATGCGGAAACAGAACAGGGCACGTCGCTGACGGATCGTGCCGGATTGAAAGACCTGCAGCAACGCTGGGAGGATGATGCCGGTCTCGACGACAAGCGCCGCCGCGATGGATCGCTTTCGATCAACATCATTCTGTCGATGCCGGCCGGTACTGATGCCATCGCACTCAAAGATTCGGCCCGGGCGTTTGCCATTGAGACATTCGGCTATAATCACGACTATGTCTTCGTCCAGCACCTCGACAACAAGCATCCCCATGTGCACTTGACCGTTCGGTCTTTGGGCCAGGACGGCAAGCGCCTCAACCCCCGGAAGGCGGATCTTCAGGCCTGGCGGGAACGGTTTGCGGGCGAACTCAGGCTTCGAGGGATCTCGGCGGAGGCAACGCCGCGGCGCACCCGTGGACGGATTCGAAAGGCCGATCGCGGGGCGGTCCGCGCGATGCGCAAACGTAAGATCACGCCCGAGGTTGATCGGCTCGCCCGTAAGGAGGTGCTTTCGGAAGTGAGGGGTGGCAGGGCCGCCAAGCATCCTTGGGACGAACAGATTAAGTCCCGTCAGGACGTCATCCGGCGTCGATATCTCGATTATGCCGCCGAGCTGCAGCGCTCTGAAGCGCCAGCAGATCACGAGTTGGCTCGCCAGGTTCGCCAATTCGTCGACGACATGCCTGCTCTCGAAACCCGACGACATGCACTGAAGAACGAGCTTTCGGAGTTGGCCGCTAGCCGGCGTCGAGACGCGAAGCAGGACGTTGATGCAGTGGGGCACGACAAAACACGAGGCGACGAGCCGACCCGATAGGCGAGTGGGGGAATGATAATCCGGGGTAGGAGGTTCCGGTCCCTCCCCGACCAGATCCAGCGTAATCCCTTGATTCCCAGACTTGGTCGCGATCGACGCTTCGATGCGAGCGATGTCCGTTGACGTTCCGGAAGCTTGGTCAACCAATCGCGCTTAAACCGCGGTCAGTGTCTTCCTATGCGGGGAGGACTTGGGCGGTGTTAATTCGTCAGGCTCATAACCTGAAGGTCATAGGTTCAAATCCTATCCCCGCAACCAAATAACCCACTGATACAACTGGATTTCTTGAGAAGGCCGCTCAGAGAGCGGCCTTCTTGTGTGTGGGCGGTAGCCACCGAGTAGCCACGGAGCGGGTGTGCGAGCCATCTGCCCCCGTCCTCACTGCTGCTTATGGGGTATTGGGGCTCGGCTCGTTCAGGATTTGAGAGCCACGTAGTCGTCGGAAAATCGCCTCTGGTTGCCATTCCGCTCGCAAGGCGAAAGCTTCGAGTCTCAGTTTGAATTTATGCCGTCCAAGTGCGGTGGCGCCTTTCCGGAGGGACGGCAAAGGAAAGCAGCTTTGGCTCGCACTCCGAAATTTTTACGTGAACGAATTTCAGGCAAAAATCGAGCTTGTCTAAAAGCTCTTCCGCCGCTGCTACTACGTCCGACATCCCGGAAAGTGAGCGATGATGGTAAACCGCGTTTCTTGCCTCGCGCACCTTCTCAAACTTCGCACTGAAATCAGCGGTGCTGAGGGGATGGAATCTCGATGAAAAAACTGACCAATGGTCCTCAACAAGCTGTCTGATATGGTTCAGATGGCAATCATGCATGAACTCATATCCATTCAACATCCCGTCGATAGGGCCATTTGGGAATTTCTTCCCTTCAATGTCCAAGATTACGGCGCCAATCCGGAACGCTGCATGTCGCGCCAGCGGGACGGTTCCGATGTGGGTAATATTTTTAGCCCGACCACCCCGCTTAAGCTCTTCGTAAATGGCCCGCCACCATCTGGCATGCTTGTAATGATGCTCCAAAGTAACCGCGACGGTGGAGCGCAGCGCGTTTTCAAACGAATGAAAGACAGGGAAAAGCTGCGCATGAACGTCAGCTCCGGCGCGCTCTCCAACTGCAACGCCTCGAGGAGCTGCTCGCGATCAGCATCATCCGGTATTGTATTTTGCGCTACAATCCCTTATCTTGGGCGTGCATGGAAGGAGGTGGCAATGGCTAGTAGCGTAGAGCGTAAGGAATACCCGATCTCGATGCGTCTGCCGGAGGCAGACGTCGCGATGATCGACCGTGCTGCGAGCTTGCGTGGACGCTCGCGCACCGACTTCGTGCGCGATGCTGCGGTGAGGGCCGCCGAGGAAGTCGTGATGGAAAACCGCCTCATCCGCATGACCCCCGAAGGGTTCGAGGAATTCATGGCGGTCCTGTCTGCTCCCGCCGTGCCGGTTCCCGAAATGGTGGAATTGGCCAAGAGGCCTGCGCCCTGGGAGCCCGGCTACATCGCAAAGCAGTGAGCCGTGGTCCTATCGGCTCCCGAACCACTGACTGCCAGCCACGATGTATCCGAATTTTCGTGCGGCAAGCCGACACTCGACCATTGGCTTAAGACCCGCGCGCTCTCCAATCAGGAGAAGGGTTTCACCGCCGTGCTTGTCGTTCATGAGGCGGGGCGTGTCGTTGGGTACTACGGTCTTGCACCGACGGCGGTCGTACCATCGGTGCTTCCACGAGCCATTCGCACCGGACAGCCGCCTGATCCGGTTCCGTGCCTGCTGCTCGGACAGCTTGCCACTGACACCCGCTGGGCTGGACTCGGCATCGGCACGGGTCTCGTAAAGCACGCGCTCCAACGCTGCGTGCGGGGTGCAGCGTTGGTCGGCGGTCGCGCGCTCATGGTCAACGCCGTCGATGCCGAAGCCGCCGAGTTCTGGAAACGGCGCGGCTTTGTCGCGTCGAGGGACGATGCTCTCATCCTTTTCCGATCGATCGCAGCGATCGCCGCTTCGGTTGCGGCTGAACAGTCATAGGAGCGCAGATTGAACGATCCAATCGTGCGGGGCGACTATGGGACATCATGAGTCCCATGTTCGCGTTCAATATCGGCATGAGCCTCTTTCTTGAACGCAAGCAGCGGAAGCTAGTCCTGATCGATAACAAGACGGACACGCCATTCCATCACCGGGGATCAGCCAATCATAAACTTGCGCGGAGACGGCATCCGGCCTCCGACTGAGCTCTGTTTTTATTATCCGGTCTCTCCCCGTTCGGCCCTTCTGCTGCCGGAAGCCAATGAACAGCCCGCCTTCTCGTCCGCGAGCCTGACTGCGGCGCAGGTTGGAGAGCTAAATCAGGAGATGCGTCGAGCCTCTCACAGTCAGCTCTTTGGGCAGACCAGGGATTCGTTGCTTCTCGTAAAGGCCTAGCATCGTTGTTGGAGCTGTTTAAAAGTGAATGACGAGAGGGCAAGGTTCGGCGTGCAATGCGACCGCGAACTGCCCGCTTCTGGTTACGCGCTTGACGTGAACAGCCGGCCGAAGTCTGCATGCGATCCTGGGCGGCTCGCGCGCGGATGCACTGTAAACAGGCTGGGAGAGGGATCATCCAGCTTTTCGTTCGACCTCAACAGCGTTCTCCAACAACGGAGTATCTAGGCTGGGAATATCCGGCATGGCCTTACCGGCAATTGCCTGCAGGTCGCCGACCATGCCTACGGTCGAATCGATGACGGCCAGGATTTGAGTTTCCCGCTTGGCCCATTGCCGGCCCATAAACTTGCGCTCCTTGTCGAGATCCTCGCGCATATCGTTGAATTTCTCGACGACAGCTTCGACCCGCTGCCGAAACTTCGTGCCGGTCAAGTAGTGATAAACCTGCTCCATCTTCGTCTGTTGTCCCTGCTGCACCATGCGGGAACTGCAGACATCGATGAGTGCCTGACGAAGAGCGACCGCTACGGGGAGGGCGCAGCGTGGATGCGCAACCCACACACCGTCGACCAAGTCGAATTGCTCGACATGCTTCGGCAACGTATGCGAGATGATCAGAGCGACGTCGGCGCCGGAACGACGCTGGTCGTCGCGCAATTTGGCGAGCCACCCGTCACTCCACGCCTTGGTGCGCTTGGTTTCCCAAAGGATGATGCCGGCAGATTGGCCAATAGCACCATTCACCTGTTGGATAACGTCCGCCCCAAGCTCACCTTTGCCAACCGGCTCAATCGAATCGGTTGGAAAACGTCCGCGGAGAAGCTCTTCGAGCTCGACCTCGAGAACCTCCCCTTGAGATTGCTGTGATCCCTGTTCGGCCTTGCGCTTAAGCTCCTCGATCGTGCGTGTCATCGACTCGATGGTCTGGTCTTTTTCGGCAACGCGCAAGCGCGCAGCCTCGTCGGCTTCCTGCCTGGCCTTGATCTGGATTTCACTGATTGAGGCCTGGACGCGCTTCTCTATCGTCAGGTCGAACTCGCGCTTTTCCTCTTCGAGCGCCCGCTGCTGCCGCATCAGTTCAGCCTGCTGCTTTTGGGCCTCGGCGAGCTTCGCGTTGTTGGAGAGCAGGGTGGCTCGTAGCTCCGCAGCTTCGGCCTCCTTCGCCTGCAGCTCGGCCGCGGCCGCCTCCCGCGCCTTCTTGCTTTCGGTCGCGACCAGCTGGGCGCGTTCGGAAGTCAATCGCTTCGCAACCTGGCCTTCGATTTGCTCGCGGTCCTTCGCTACCTGCTCGCGTTCCAGCCGCAGCGCCTCGGTCTTGCGCTCCATCTCGGCATCTTTGTTGGCCAGTTGTTGTTGAAAGCGCTGACGGGTTTCAGCGAGGAGGGGGGCCGCCAGCGACTCAGTCAGCCGGATCTCGTGATTGCAGTTGGGGCAATGCAGGGTCGCCTCGTGCGAAGCGCCGGTTGCTTTGAAACTCATGAATTCCCTTCCATCATTGCAACCGGATTGAACATGATCTGTGCGCGATTGCGATGTCGCTCGGCTCAATGTCCACATACGCGTCGTCGATTTCGACTTGGCCGGCGGGTTTTCCACCGACATGTCGATCTACCCGAACGCTTTCACGGAGGAGCTCAAATTAGAACAAAAAGGGAACAGATGTCAATTTTGTATCCGAATGAGTTTGTGTTTTTGTGATTTTACTTAGTCTGACTGCGGAAAATTGACGTAACTTAAACCTCGCGTGCGGTTTGAAAACAGCTAATTTTACTTAGTATGGCTGAGCAAAACGACAGAAAGCTAAACAAACTCGAACGAACCCTCCCGCAGGGGCTTCTCGTCGATGCCGCCTGGATGGAACGGCATGGATACTCCACCAGCCTGCGCAGCCAATACGTATCGGCCGGCTGGCTCGTTCAGCCGGCGCGGGGAACCTTCAAGCGCCCGCTCGGCGAAGTCTCCTGGCAGGGTGTGGTCGTTTCGCTCCAGCGACTGCTCGGCTCCGATCTCATCGTCGGCGGACGTACCGCCATGGAAGCGCAAGGCCTCGGCCACTACTTGAGCCAGAGGGGCGCTACGACCGTACATCTATATGGAACGCAGTCCGCTCCCGGCTGGCTCGGCAAACTCCCGCTCGAACAGAAATTCCGCGTTCACCGCACACAAAGTCTATTCAAAACGCACGGGAGCAAACCCGGATCAAAGTCGGGGACGACGCGGGAAATACAGGGACCATTCGACTGGCCTCTCACGGTATCGACGCCCGAACGTGCGTTCCTCGAACTGCTTGACGAATTGCCCCGCCACGAAAGCTTCCATCAGGTTGATGCACTGGCGGAAGGCTTGAGGAGCCTGAGTCCCCGGCGGCTGCAAACGCTTCTGAACGACTGCAAAAGCGTCAAGGTCAAACGACTGTTCTTCTGGTTCGCGGAGCGACATCAGCACGCCTGGCTCAAACAGATCGACAGGTCGAAAGTCAATCTCGGCGCGGGAAAGCGCATGCTCGTCAAGGGCGGCAAACTCGACACCAAATACCTCATAACCATCCCAGACGACCTCAATGCCCCTGTCTGAAAAATTCCGGCATCAGGTAGCCTTGTTGATCGAGACGATTCCGTTCGTCGCGGCGGAGCCCGATTTTGCGCTCAAGGGCGGCACCGCCATCAATCTCTTCCACCGCGACATGCCGCGCTTATCGGTCGATATCGACCTGACCTATGTGCCGGTGGCTCCGCGCCCCGAATCTCTTGCCGCGATCGATGCGGCGATGAAGCGCATGGCGGCGGCCATCAGGAAAGGATTGCCGGGCGCACGGGTGACGGAAGTCGTCAACGCTCGTGAAAAGATCGTCACCAAGCTGACCGTCCAGAAAGGCGATGCGCAGATCAAGATCGAGGTCACGCCGGTGATCAGGGGCCGCGTCTTCGAGCCGCAGCTGCGTGACGTGTCGCCGAGCGTCGAAGAAACGTTCGGCTTCGCACAGACGAAAGTCGTTTCGTTCGCCGATCTATACGCCGGCAAGCTCGTCGCGGCGCTCGACCGGCAGCATCCGCGTGACCTCTTTGATGTCCGCGATCTGCTCGCCAACGAAGGCATCACAGACGATCTCCGCAAGGCGTTCATCGTCTACCTCATTAGCCATGACAGGCCGATTTCCGAGGTCGTGGTTCCTCGTCGCAAGTATATAGAGCACGAATTCACGCACGGCTTTGAGGGCATGACCGCCGACGAAGTAACCCTGGACGAGTTTCTCGAAGCCCGGGAAACGCTGATCGGCCGAACTCGCAGGAAAAATGCCGCAAGCTCACAAGGATTTCCTCGTAGAGTTCAAACGCGGCGAGCCGGATTGGAGCCTGCTGGGCGTCCCCGGCGCGGCGGAGCTGCCGGCGGTGCGCTGGAAGCAGATCAATCTGGACAAACTTCTTGCCGAGCACCGGGCGAAGCTCGTGGCGCAGCTCGAGCAAGTCTTGCGCAACGCCTGAGGTCGGAGGAGGGGATCTCCATCAAGTACGCGCGGCATCTTGTTCAGAGAACATCTCCAAGGAGGCGCCGCCACCCAACAAGCTTGGAGCTTGGGAGCTCAGTTGAGCCGGTTATCGCCTGACCTCGGCTGTCTCGGAGCCTGCATAAAAATTCTGAATCGTTGGCCCTGATCGATTCATTTATTTAATTGGACGGTCGATTCGGTAATTGCGATTCTGGCGCATGTCCGAACTCACCGTGCAATACCTCGTGCTCGAGCGTCGCGATCCGGCTCGTAACATGGCGCGCTTCTATGTGCTCACGATCGAGCCGACACTCTTTGGCGATACGGCATTGGTGCGTGAATGGGGCCGTCTCGGCGGGCGTGGCCGACGGCGGCTGGATCTATTCGATGGTCACGTGCAGGCCGTCGAGGCCCTAGAGTCCTGGCTAAGACGGAAAACCCGTCGTGGTTACGTCCAGCGCCATTCGCCATGCTTGGAGCGAACGCGCGATCCGGCGTGAAGAGATGGCTGGGATGGACGAAGCGCCGAAGAAAGTATATCAAAGTAATCCGAAGTCGTCTTCGGTAGCATTCCAAGAATTGAAAAAGTATTCCATGATCTATGTTATACGGCACCAATAGGTAGCCGCGAAAGCGGCGTGGCCATCCTCTTCCCCGGGCAATCCGTGTGTCACACTCAGGAGATGATTCGCCGGTGCATGGACGCGTGACATGTGGTCCTGGTAAATACTCGGAACAATTCGCCGCTCTCTAATGAGGTTTCGGTGACCTCCGTCCAGAGCCTGTCCATTATCCGGCGAGAAAACCGCCATCTACGGCAACGACCGTCCCGGTCGCGTATTGCGAGGCCGGCATGCACAGGAAGGCGACTGCGCCAGCGACATCTGCCGGCTGGCCCCACCGCTTGAATGCGGTGCGCTCGGCGATGCGCTGGTAGTGCGCTTGATCGGTGCGGCCGGCCGCATTGATCGCCGTCTCGATGTAGCCTGGCGCGACCGCATTGACGCGAATGCCTTCCTCAGCCCACTTCAAGGCCAGCGCCTTGGTCAACATCACGACACCGCCCTTGCTGGCGCAATAAGCAGGAATCCGTGGCAGGGCCAGCGTCGCATTCATCGAAGCGATGTTGACGATCGAGCCCTTCTGCACGGCGAGCAGCGGGCGAAACGCCATGCAGGTTCGAAACGTGCCGGTGAGATTTACATCGATCACCTTCATGAAGGTTTCGATCTCGAATTCCTCGTCGCGCGCGAGAATCCCGGCGCAGTTGACCAGCGCATCGACGCGCCTGTGCTGCAGGGCGAACGACGCAACGGATGCATCGTCGGTCACGTCGAGCTTCGCGAGCGTCAGGCCCGTGCGCGGCTTGAGGAGCGTGCGGGCGAGATCGGCCTCATTGGCGCCCGTGGCCGTCACCGTCGCGCCGAGGTCGCAAAACTGGTTGCTGATGGCGGCTCCAATGTCGCCGGCGCCGCCGATCACGACGGCATGGAAGCCGGCAGCGAGGGAAAAGTTCGAATTCATCGGCTGGATCTCACTTCAGGGACTTCGGAGGCGCAGCCGTCGATTCTCGTACCACCAGCGAGAAGTCGATCTCGCGATGCATGATGGTTTGCTCGCCGGCAAGGCTCCGCACCAGATATTCGCCGGCGCGCTGCCAGGTCTCTCCGGTCGGAACGTGGATCGTGGTGAGGCTCGGCCGCAAATGGCGGCTCCAGTCGAGGTCGTCGAAGCCGACCACCGACAGGTCGCGCGGCACGGAGAAACCGTCGCGCTCGGCCTCCAGCAGCACGCCATAGGCGATGACGTCGTTGCCGCACACCACGGCTGAGGGCCGATCCTTGAGGGTGAGGAGATATCGCGCCGCCTCGCGCGCGTCGTCCAGCGTATAGGGTACCTCGACATGCCATTGCGGAGGCAGCTCGAGGCCGTTCTCGGCAAGCGCGCGCCGAAAGCCGGCGACGCGGGCGCTGGCGCGGTCGTTGTTGCGCTGAAGCGCCGAGACGATCCCGATGCGGCGATGGCCGAGCTCGATGACATGCGCGGCGGCGCGATGGGCGGCGGCTTCATTGTCGGTGCCGACGCAAGGGTAGGGCCGGTCGGGCTGGTAGATGCCGACATTGATGAAGGGCACCGCGTTGTCCGCGAGCAGCTTGCGCAAGCCGTCGTGATGGCAATCGCCCCGCAGCACGAGGCCATCGACCCCGCGGCTGATCAGGTTGCGCGCCTGCTGCAGTTCGACGTCGAGATCATAACCGCTGGTGGTGAGGAACAGCATGTATCCGACCGAGGACAGATATTGCTGGAGCGAGGCGATGCCGCGCGCGAACATCGTGTTGTCGATCGTCGGCACGATCGCGCCGAGGGTGCGCGAGCGCCGTGACGACAGAAGGCGCGCCGGCGCGTGCGGGATGTAGCCGAGAGCGTCGATCGCTTGTTCGATGCGGGCGCGCAGGGAAGGGCTGACCGCAGCCGGATCGTTGAGCGCGCGCGAGACCGAGGCGGTCGAAACGCCGGCCCGGGCCGCCACGGCGCGGATGCCCTGTTTCACGGATTTGGCGTTGGTCAGGCTCATGAATGTAACGTTACATTCTGCGGCGTGGCCGCGTCGTAGCGGATATGCACATGTCTGCCGGAGATTTCGTTGCTTGTCCATCGCTTGACACACCGGATTCGAGGTCTATTTTGTAACCGTTTTCAATTGATGCTCAAATGTTCAAAATGGTCCGCCAACCAAGGCGGCCAGCCGGGAGGAGAGTTCGATGAAGGCCAGGATGCTCGCGACGCATGTCGCGCTACCCGTTCTCGCGATTGCAGCGGTCAGTGCGCCGGCGCGGGCGGCGGATTTCGACTGGATGAAGTTCAAGGGCAAGACCGTCACCTTTCTCGCCAACAACAATCCGGTCTCCCAGGCGCTGCTGACCTACAAGGCCGATTTCGAGAAGCTGACCGGCATGACCCTGAAGGTCGACGGCTATCAGGAGCAGCAGATGCGCCAGCGTCTGGTCACCGTCATGAATGCGAACAGCGACGAGGTCGACGTGTTCATGACGCTGCCGTCGCGCGAGGGCGAGCAGTTCGCCGCCGCCGGCTGGTATGCCGACCTCACCGCAATGGCCAAGAACGAGGTGGCCAAGGACTATGATCCGGTCGGGCTGAGCCAGGCGTTGCTGAAAGCCGCGACCTTCGGCGGCAAGCTGACGAGCATGCCGATGAACATCGAGGGCCCGATCTTTTATTACCGTACCGACATCTTCAAGAAGTGCGGTGTCGAGGCGCCGAAGACCATCAAGGAAGTCGAAGCCGCCGCTGCGAAGATCAAGTCCTGCGACAGCGCGGTGACGCCGTTCGTCTCGCGCGGACTCAAGCCGGCGATCGCCTACACCTTCAGCAACATGCTGCACAATATCGGCGGCAGCTATATCGCAGGCGGCAAGTCGAACCTCTGCTCGGCCAAGGGCAAGGAGGCGCTCGATACCTATAGCCGCCTGCTGCGCGATTTCGGGCCGCCCGGCGTCGTCAACTACAGCTTCCAGCAGATCTCGGCGCTCTATCGCAGCGGCCGCGCGGCGATGGCGTTCGAATCCTCGAACGAATTGCGCACGGTGATGGAAGGCGGCGCGCGGTTGAAGGACACCGGCCTGTTGCCGTTCCCGGCCGGCGAGGCCGGCACGGTGCCGACCACCATCGGCTGGGGCATGGCGGTGTCTTCGCACAGCAAGCAGGCGGATGCGGCCTGGTATTTCGTGCAATGGGCGACGAGTCCCGAGGTGCAGAAGAAGATGGCGCTGCAGGGCATTGCCCCGCCGCGTCCGTCGGTCGCAAAGGACCCTGAATATCGCAAGTGGATCGACGAGGAGCCGGTTCGCAAGGAATGGCAGGCGGCGCTAGACGTGCTCGCCACGAAGGGCTCCTCTGAGGTCGGCTATCCCATCGTCGCCAATCCGGAATCCCGTGAGTTCATCGGCCAGGCGGTGCAGGATCTGATCCTGAAGCAGAAGCCGATCGACCAGGCTTGCGCCGATGCCGACAAGGCACTCGATGCGCTGATCGCCCAGAAATAATGTTCGGTGCTGGCTGGCCTGCGGCCGGCCGGCACGCGTCACCCCCAAGGAATCGCACGCATGTCTGATGCGGCTGCGACGCTCACGCAGGATCGACAGAAGCTGGAAATGTCGGCGCTTTCGGCACCGGCCGTGATCTTCACGGTCGCGATGATCGCGTTTCCCGTACTCTATACGGTCTGGCTCGGTTTCCAGAGCTTCTCCTCGACCGGCAAGCAGTCCTTTGCGGGCCTTGCCAATTATTCCAGGCTGGTCTCCGACTACGAGTTCTGGCACGGCCTGTGGGTCACGATCGCCCTCTATGTGCTGTCGCTGGTGCTGCAGCTCGTGTTCGGCGTCTGGCTCGCGCTGGTGCTGTTTCATGCCAAGCGCCTGCCGGGCATCGTCCGCTCGCTGTTCATCTCGCCCTTCATGATGCCGCCGGTGGTGGCGGGCATGATGTGGCTGGTGATCCTCGATCCGTCGCTCGGCGCCGCCAACTACATCCTGCAAGCATTCGGCCTGCCGCCGTCGGACTGGCTGGCCTCGCCATCCCTGGTCATTCCGACCGTGGCGCTGATCGACAGCTGGCAGTGGACGCCTTACGTCGCGCTGATCGTGTTGGGCGGATTGCAGTCCCTGCCGCCGAGCGTCTACGAGGCCGCGCAGATCGACGGTGCATCCCCATTCAAGACTTTCCAGCGCATCACGCTGCCGCTGCTGCTGCCGACCATCGTCACCGCGGCGATCCTGCGCAGCGTCGATCTGCTGCGCTTCTTCGACATCATCTACATCACCACCCAGGGCGGCCCCGGCAACGCCTCGAACACGCTCAACATCTACGGCTTCCGGGTCGGCTTCGAGTTCTTCAACATCGGCTATGCCAGCGCCTTGATGCTGACGTTGACGGCGATCGTGTTCGGCGCCGTGCTCGCCTTCAACCGCCTGCGCGGCGCAGTGGCGTGGTGATGTCATGAACGATGCCGCCCACACCGACCGCTGGATCCGCCGGCTCAACACCCTGCAGCTCGTGCTCGCCGGCGTGCTCATCATGGCGCCGACGGTCTGGATGGTGCTGTCCTCGTTCAAGCCGTCCTTCGAGGTCACCGCCTATCCGCCGACGCTGATCTTCACGCCGACATTGGATAATTATGTCGAGCTGACCAGGACGACGCCATTCCTGAGCTACGCGCTCAACAGCCTGATCGTCACCGTCGGCTCGACCGCGCTCGGATTGCTGTTTGGAATTCCTGCCGCGTTCGCGGTCTCCTGGACGCGGATTTCGTGGCCGGCGATCCTGACGCTCGCTGCGCGCATGGCGCCGGGCACGCTGTTCCTGCTGCCCTGGTACGTGATGTTCCGGCAGGTCGGCATGATCGGCTCCTATACCGCACTGATCCTCAGCCATGCCGTGATCACGCTGCCGATCGTGATCTGGGTGCTGCTGCCGTCCTTCGACGGCATTCCACGCAGCGTGTTCGAGGCGGCGCAGGTCGATGGATGCAGCGTCACGCGCATCCTCTGGCGCATCGCGCTGCCGTTGGTGGCATCAGGCGTCGCGGTCTCGGCGATCCTCGCCTTCGTCTTCTCGTGGAACTACTTCCTGTTTGCGCTGGTGCTCTCCAATGGCGACACCAAGACGCTGATCGCGGCGGCCTTCAACTTCATCGGCGAAGGCTCGACGCAATGGGGCGCCCTCATGGCGGCGGCAACGCTGATCGCGCTGCCGCCGCTGGTGCTGGCTGCCCTGGTCCAGCGCTGGCTGGTGTCCGGACTGACGCTCGGCGCGGTGAAAGGTTAGGTATCCGATGAACGTGTCCCCCCGTACGAATTCGATCATGCAGGCCGCGGTGTTCCACGGCAATGACCGCATCACGATCGAACGCGTGGCAATGCCTGATGTCGCCACCGGCGAGGTGCTGGTCCGCGTCTTGCGCACCGCGTTATGCGGCTCGGACTTCAAGCTGTGGCACAAGGGCTCCGAGTTCACCGCTGGCCATGAGATCTTCGGCGTCGTCGAGCAGCCCGGTCACCGACTGCATGGCCGGCGCTGCGCGGTCTACATTCCCCTGCATTGCGACCACTGCGCGGCCTGCAAGCGCGGCGATACCCAGATGTGCCTCGAGGTCTCCAGCCTGATCGGCTGGAACAGGCCGGGGGGATATGCCGAATACGTGCCGGTGCCGGAAAACTGCCTGCTTCCGGTGCCCGACGACATCGAGGACAGCCTCGCGCCGCTGCTGCTCGATACCATCGGCACGTCAGGCCACGCGGTGCGCTTCGTCAGCCGCGTGGTGCCGTCGGACGAGGCGGGGCCGGTTCTCATCATGGGAGCAGGGCCGGTTGGCCTCGGCGTCGTGCTGGCGCTCCGCGCGCTCGGCTACGATGACATCCATGTCGCCGATCCCAACGCGGCGCGTCTCAGAATCGCGCAATCCTTTGGCGCGACGGCGCATCCGGTGGGCGACACATCGAAGCGCTTCGCCCTCATCATGGAATGTTCGGGCGCGCATGCTGCGCGCAATCTCGGCATCGAGCTGGTCCTGCCGCGCGGCGCATTGGTGCTGGTCGGCGAGAACGCTGCGCCCTGGACCATCGAGGAAGGCAAGGTGTTTCGCCGCAAGGATTTCTACATGATCCGGACCTTCTATTTCCCGGTCCAGGATTTCGAGCCGAATGTCGAGCTGCTGCGCAAGTACAGGGACGAGTACCGCGTCCTCGTCGACGGCGAGTTCGGCCTGTCGGCTCTGCCCGAAAATTTCGTCCGCTTCGCCAAGGGCGAGCTGATCAAGCCTGTGCTGGCGCTGGACTGAGCGATCATGGCCTCGATCTCGATCCGCAATCTCGTCAAGCGCTACGACAATTTCACCGTGATCCCCGATCTTAACCTGGAGATCGCGGACCACGAGTTCGTCGTGTTCGTCGGCCCGTCCGGCTGCGGCAAGTCGACCTTGCTGCGCATCATCGCCGGCCTCGAGCCGATCTCGTCGGGCGATCTCTATATCGGCGACAAGCGCGTCAACGGCGTGCAGGCCGCGCAACGCGACATCGCGATGGTGTTTCAGGACTACGCGCTCTATCCGCACATGAAGGTGTACGACAACATGTCGTTTGCGCTGGAGCTGCGGGGCGTGCCGAAGGCGGAGATCGACGCCCGCGTCAAGCGCGCCGCGGCGCTACTGCACATCGAGCCTTACCTCGACCGCAAGCCGAAGGAGCTGTCCGGCGGCCAGCGGCAGCGCGTTGCGATGGGCCGCGCCATCGTGCGCAATCCCAAGGCGTTCCTGTTCGACGAGCCCTTGTCCAACCTCGACGCCAAGCTGCGCGGGCAGGTGCGCGCCGAGATCAAGGCGCTGTCGCAGGAGCTGAAGACGACCATGGTCTTCGTCACCCACGACCAGATCGAGGCCATGACCATGGCCGACCGGATCGTCGTGCTCCAGAGCGGCACGATCCAGCAATACGATACGCCCGAGGCGGTCTATGAGCGGCCCGCCAACCAGTTCGTTGCCGGCTTCATCGGCTCGCCCGCGATGAATTTCTTTCCGGTCGAATGGCGTGACGACCGGGCCATTCTGTCGCAAGGCGGAACGGTGGTGCCGCTCGACGGCGAGACTGCGGGTCGCCTGCGGCAGGCTGGCAATGCCGTGCTTGGCGTTCGTCCCGAACATTTTGCCGTGGCGACGGATGCCGTCGACGGTATCGCCATCAACGTCAAGCTGGTCGAGCCGCTCGGCTCGGATACGTTAATCCATTTCGATCTTGCTGGCGCCCCTGCCATTGCGCGTGTCGATCCGGCGCTGCGGCCGAAGGTCGGCGATCGCATCACATTGCGCCCGCAAGCCGGCAAGACGCATTTGTTCGATGCCGCCAACGGGCAGGTCTTGCGATGAACGCCTCGGTCAACATCGCCGATGTCTCGGCGCTGGCGGATGTCGCATCCGGGGCGAAGCCTGTGCACGTGATCTGCCTCGGCTTGTCCGCGCTCGACCAGGTCTGGCGGGTCGACCGGCCGTTCGCGGGCGGAAGCGAGAAGATCAAGGCCGTGGAGTACGGCACGCTCGGCGGCGGCATGGCTGCCAATGCGAGCGTCGCGGTGGCAAAGCTCGGCGCGTCCGTCGCGTTCTGGGGGCGGGCGGGGGCTGACGCCGCCGGTCACGAGATGAAGTCGGCTTTCACGGCGGAAGGCGTCGAAGTCGAGAGCTTCAGGCTGTTTGCCGACGGCCGCTCGTCCGTCTCCGGGATCATCGTCGATGCTTCCGGCGAGCGGCAGATCGTGAATTTCCGCGGCCAGTATCCAGAGGCTGCGGACTGGCTCCCGCTCGAAGCCGTTGCGCGCGCATCGTCCGTGCTGGCCGATCCGCGCTGGGTCGAGGGCGCTGCGACGTTGTTTCAGCAGGCGCGGACGCGCGGCATCCCGACGGTGCTCGACGGCGACATGGCCGATGCCGAAGTGTTCGAGCGGCTGCTGCCGCTGACCGACCATGCCATCTTCTCCGAGCCCGCGCTTGCGGCCTTTGCCGGCTCATCTGAAGACAAGTCCATCGCGGGCATCGCGCGCTTCGGCTGCCGCGTCATCGCCGTCACGCGCGGCGAGGCGGGCGTGAGCTGGCACGCGAATGGCGAGCTGCACCGCCAGGCCGCCTATGCCGTCGACGTCGTCGACACCACGGGCGCGGGCGACGTCTTCCATGGCGCCTATGCGCTGGCGATCGGCGCCGGCCTCGAAGTGCGGGCCGCCATGACGTTTTCCGCGGCGGCGGCCGCCATGAAATGCCGCCATGCCGGCGGGCGGAACGGGATCCCCACCATCAACGAGTGTCTTGCATTCATAAGGACGAAGTCATGAGAACGATTGGAAAGAACCGCGGCCTGGCACGGCTTGCTGACGCAGATGGCCACTTTCGCATGGTCGCGCTGGACCAGCGGCCGCCCTTGTTCGATGCCATCGCGAAAGCCAAAGGCATCACGCGAGATCAGGTCGAATATTCCGACGTCACGGCGGCCAAGCGCCTCCTGGTCGAGAACCTCGCGCCGTATTGCAGCTCCATGCTGTTCGATCCGAATTTCGCGGTGCCCGCCGCGATCGATCTATTGCCGCCGCGCTGCGGCCTGATCATGACGCTGGAAGAGCACCGCGTCGAGGAGACCGCCGGCGGCCGCAAGTCGCGTGCGATCACCAACTGGAGCGTGGACAAGATTCGCGCCATGGGCGGCGACGCCGTCAAGGTACTCGCCTGGTACCGGCCGGACGCCGATGCCGCCGTGAACGAGCATCAGAAGCGCTTCGTGCGCGAGATCGGCGAGGATTGCGCCCGCCATGACATTCCCTATGTGCTGGAGCTCCTGGTCTATCCGTTCCTCGGCAGCCCCAATCATACCGCCGACTACGTGGAATCGCCCGGCAAGCTTCCAGGCCTCGTCATCGACAGCGTGCGCGAGTTTGCCAAGCCCGAATACGGCGTCGATCTCCTCAAACTGGAGAGCCCTCTGGCGGCCAACAGCCTGCCGGCCCGTGACGGCAGCGCGGAGGCGAAAGCCGCGCAGAAGGAGTTCGATGCGATCGGCGGTATCTGCCGCGAGCGGAGCATCCCCTGGGTGCTGCTGTCGGGGGGCGCCGCGCCGGAGAAATTCGAGCGCGTGCTCGAGTACTCCTATGCCGCAGGGGCGAGCGGATTTCTGGCGGGCCGAACCATTTGGCTCGACGCCGTCCTGAAGAATTTCCCGGACCGCGCAGCGGTGTCGGCGAGCCTGCGCAAGGATGGCCTCAACGTGCTCGAGCGTCTCAATAAGCTGACCACGGCCAAGGGCGCCGCGTGGAAGGCTCGCTTTCCGGTATTCACCGAAATCAAGCAAGAAGGTGACTTCGCGCGCGCCTACTGAGATGGTCGCGGCTCCGCGTGGTCTCGCAGGATCTGCAACATGACTGACAGCTTTACCATCCGTTCGATCGAGGCGTTCTGCTATCGCTATCCGCTCGCAGCGCCGGTGGTGACGTCGTTCGGCAAGATGCTCAACCGTCCCGCCGTCTTCGTTCGCGTCGTCGACGAAGACGGCGTCGAGGGATGGGGGGAAGCCTGGTCCAACTTTCCTGCTCCAGGCGCGGAGCATCGTGCCCGGCTCATCAACGAGGTGCTTGCGCCGGGCCTCCTCAGGCGCAAATTCGGTGGTCCGGCTGAGGTTTTCGAGACCCTCACCAGGGGAACCGAAGTGCTGGCGCTCCAATGCGGTGAGCCGGGCCCGTTCGCGCAGGCGATCTCCGGCATCGATATCGCGCTGTGGGATCTCTCCGCACGGCGGCAACGTTCGCCGCTGTGGCGGATGCTCGGCGGTCAATCGAGCACGATCAAGGTCTATGCCAGCGGCATCAATCCAGGCGGCGCCGCGCAGACGGCGGAAGCCGCGCTCGAGCGCGGCCATCGCGCATTGAAGCTAAAGCTCGGGTTCGGTCTCGAAACCGATCTTGCCAATCTCGGCGCGCTGCGCGCCCTCGTCGGCGCGGGTATGCTCGCCGCCGATGCCAATCAGGCCTGGTCGGTCGGGCAGGCATTGGAGATGCTGCCGCGCCTCGCCGCGTTCGATCTTCGCTGGCTGGAGGAGCCGATCCGCGCCAACCGGCCGTGGGAAGAGTGGTGCAGGCTCGGGGGCGCCGCGAAGATGCCGATTGCCGCGGGCGAGAACATCTCCAGCGTCGAGGGATTCAGGGACGCTCTGGCCAAAGACGTGCTCGGTGTGATTCAACCCGACATCGCGAAATGGGGCGGACTCAGCGTCTGCGCGGGCGTCGCGCGTGATATCCTGAGATCGGGCAAGACATTCTGCCCACATTATCTGGGCGGCGGCATTGGACTGCTTGCCTCGGCGCATCTCCTGGCCGGTGTCGGAGGCGACGGTTGGCTCGAGGTGGATGTCAACGACAATCCATTGCGCAATTTCTATTGCGGCCCGGTTCTTAGCGTCAGGGAAGGCACGGTTGAATTGGATCAGGGGGCGGGGCTCGGAATCGTGCCAGATCTTTCCTCTATTGAGCGCTATCGTAGCGCCTAGAACCAGAACCCATCGCTTATCAGGGCGCGATGCTGGATCCTGCCGAGGTCCCAATGATTTTGCTACATCCATGAGGAAAGAGCGCTCAACTCGATCCAATCTCGGTTAAAGGCGGGGATGGTGTCGATCCCATCAGGCAACGGACGCGCTGGGCAACCGTTCATTGTTACACTTGAGTTTTGTCGGGGCAAGGCAGAAATGACACCCGGCGTGCAAAGTAGAAATGTCACCCGAACTGACAGCAACCGGGGCGCATGGACGTTATTTTTGGCCTGAAGACGCGCCTGCGCTCGTTAGAAATGTCACCAGGAAATCGGTGAGGAGGGCGCGCGGACGCGGAGCTGGCCGGGGTTGCGCAGCGGCCGCGCGACCGGATGGTACGCCCTGGAAGGTCAGGTTGGCTTGAACATGTGCCGCTCGGCCTGGCCTCGACGGCGTGGCGCCTTGGCTGAGCGCGACATGTCCAGCTGCTTCTGCTGCTCGGCAATGTAGGCCAAGACCTCGCCCAGCCGCTTGTTCTCGACGATCGCCGCCTGATTGACCTTCTGCAGCTTGTCGAACGTTCGGTAGGGCAAATCCCGCCCGTTGTGCCGGATCGCCAGATGGCCATCCGGATAGTCGATGATCGTGACGCGCTGGCGGGCAAGCCGCCGCGTGACCTCGTTGTTCTCGAGCATGAACAGGATCTTGTCGTACTGAATCGTCAGATTGTTCGTCAGCGTGCGCTCTTCCTTCCAGGCAAAGACGTCGCTCAGCGGCGCCAGGTCCTCACCGGGGCGATGGGCATCCTGGTCCGACTTCGCAGTCTTGCCAAAGCGAGCATTGTAGCTCGCCATAAACGCCGGCAGGAACGCGTTGCCGGCCGCGATCGTCGAGATCCCGGCAAGCCGCATCTCCTTCACCAGACGATCCTGCAGCGTTCCGAATGAGCGCTCCACCCGACCTTTGGCCTGAGGGGAGTTGGCACAGATGATATCGATGTTGAGTTCGCTCAGAGCGCGGCCGAATTGCGTCATCCCGTTGCCACCGGCCGCCTCGCGATGGTTGACCCGGAAGATCGAGTGCTTGTCCGAGTAAAACGCAACCGGGCGGCCATAACGCTCCACATAGACCCTGGTCTCGCGCAGATAATCCAGCGTCGATTCCGAAGGTACGAACGCCGCATGCAGAATCTGGCTGGTCGCATCGTCGATATAGGCCAGCAGCGAGCACTCCGGGCCACGTCCTTCGAACCAGTAATGCTTCGAACCGTCGATCTGGATCAGCTCACCAGTCCGTTCACGCCGGTTGCGCGGCTGATGCACCGAGGGCAGGCGGCGCTTCCGATCAATCCATAGCCCGTCCGCCAACATCCACTTGCGCAGCGTCTCCCGCGACACCAGGCAGGCGTGGTTCTCTTTGAGCTTCTCTGCCGCCAGCGTCGGGCCGAAATCCGCATAACGCGCCTTCACCAGCGACATCGTCAGCTCGCGCACCTGCGCCGGCATCCGGTTGTTGCTGGGCTTGCCACGACGCTTGGAGGCCAAGCTTGCCGCTCCATGCTCGCGGAGCGAACGGAGCAGCCGGAACACCTGTCGCCGTTGCAACTGAAGCACCGTGGCGGCTTCTGACACCCGCAATCGCCCGGCTTGTACCTCCATCAAAATATTGAGCCGCGAAAACTCCTTGTCGCTCATAGACACCACCACGATTGCCGTCCCCCGCAACTGCATTCCAACCGCGGAGTGCCATCTCAACTTTGCGGAGGGGTGTCATCTCTATATTGCGCTTACAAGTTTGATTCGCATAATACTCATTATGGAATATCCGAAGTGAGATGGCGTTGTCAAAAGCCCGTCTGAGCCTTAGCACGTCAACCGTCTCAATCTATCCCGCAGCTTGCATCACGAGCAAGAGCTGCGCCCGCGTCATTTCCGGTTTCTTGAAGCGTTCGCGCATACGCCGAATGGCTGCAACAGCGCGAGCTTCGTCGAGTGCGATAGTATCTGCAATGAAACCGTCGGCCGATTTCGCCTCCATGTTCAGGTCGGAAAGAACTGCCGCCGGAGTCCCTAAGGTTTTCCGTTACAATCATCGCGGCTTGCGCCTTGGCCGCCGCAGCAAAACGTGGTGATCGTTGGGATCGGGCAGACCCGCGGCAACCGGCAAGAAGTTATCGAAATCTGTAACCATGGCGTCTTCAAAGGCAGCTTCCATGCTGGCGCGCGCGAAATCTGCGCGCCGGGGCATCGGCGAAGCCCCTGCCGGACAAAATTTCCTCGATAGCTGTTTCGGTCTCATCCAGGACGGGGCTCGACCAGCGGAGACGAAAAATTCCACCTCGGCCAGGAGCGAAGCACCTTCCTTTTGAGCGCGCTTGAAAGCGAGCACGCATCGACGAATGCGGTGAAGCGGTTTGCAAACAAGCGTACAGGTGCTCCGCGTCCTGCTCGGCGAGATTCGCAAGCGCTTTGCCCCGCTTCTCATCACGCGTGCGCTAAAGTTCCTGACCACCGTTGGACTTACGGGCGCGATCAGCTGCGGAAGACTACGAACACCCCGCGCCCCTACCCGTCTGAGGTCGCGAGAACCGGCTAGGAGACACCCGCAGGAGGGTCAGCATAGTGCGCCGACGCGTAGCATCGGGACCCGGGAGCGAGTGCAGTCGCGCGACCGGTTAAGGCGGCACCCGAGCTCCGGGGTTGCGAAGCGATCACCCAGCGGAATGCGCGCGGGCGTGCAGGGCCCAAGCTGCTGGCCCATGTTCTGTTTGTCAAGTACGCTCTGCACCTGCCGGTTCGGGTCAACGCGAGGCATCGATCTCCCGATTTCGCTGGCGCCGGTCAAGCCGGGGCCAAGAATCGAGCCATAGCATCGATGGCGAGCTCGTATCCGTTTGCTCCAAAGCCAATCAGGATGCCAGTCGCGGTGCGCGAGATAAGGGAGTTGTGGTAGGTGCTCTCCCGTGCATGAACGTTCGAGATATGCAGCTCGATCTTGGGACCGCGGAACATCTTCAGCGCGTCGAGCAGCGCGATTGACGTGAAGGTGTAGCCGGCCGGATTGACGATGATACCTGCGGCCTCTTGGCGCGCCTGATGCACGCTCTCAACCAGTTCGCCCTCGAAATTGGTCTGACGGAAGTCGATGTCATAGCCAAGCGGCCTGGCGCGGGCAATGCAACGGTCGCGAATTTCGGGGAGCGTGGTTCGCCCGTAGATCTCGGGTTCGCGCTGGCCAAGGAGGTTGAGGTTAGGTCCGTTCAGAAGGAAGATTTTCTTCATGTTTTTCCCTTTTTTAGGTGGCTTCTAATCGACGAGAAGCTGGCCGAGAAACGCCTGCGTCCGCTTGTGTGTGGGCGCCGAAAAGAACTGTTCCGGAGATGCCTCTTCGACGATTTCACCGTCGGCCATGAAGACCACTCGGTCCGCCACCGCCCGTGCGAAGCCCATTTCGTGGGTGACGCACACCATGGTCATGCCGTCAGCGGCAAGGCTGATCATAGTGTCGAGCACCTCCTTGACCATTTCCGGGTCCAGCGCCGAAGTCGGCTCGTCGAACAGCATGATCTTTGGATTCATGCACAGCGCGCGGGCGATCGCTACGCGCTGCTGCTGGCCGCCGGACAACTGAGCTGGGTACTTCTGTGCGTGCTCGCCGATCTTGACGAGAGCGAGTAGGCGTCTCGCTGTTGCCCGCGCTTCTTCCAGAGATACGCCCCGGACCTTCAACGGCGCGAGCATGCAGTTTTCGAGCACGGTCATGTGCGGAAAGAGATTGAATTGCTGGAACACCATGCCGACTTCCATCCGCACCGCGTCGATATTCTTACCTCCTGCCGTCAGATCTATACCATCGACGACAATCGTGCCGCTCTGCACGGTCTCCAACTGGTTGATGCAACGCACGAGCGTCGATTTTCCGGAACCGGACGGTCCGCACAGCACGATGCGCTCGCCGTTACCGACTGTGAGATTGATGTTCTTCAGCGCGTGAAATCCGCCAAAGTACTTGTTGACGCCATCCATGACGATGGCGGTTTGGGAATCGACTGTGGGCGGCATGGAGCGTCCTGCTTATTGCACGGTAAAGGGAACGCCCTCGATCTTGGTCGGGAATTCGGGCAGCGGCTGGTCGATCCACTTCTTATTGATCGCAGCCAGTTCACCGCTGGCCCGGATTTCGTCGATCAGGGTGTTTAGCCAGACGTTCAGATTGCTCTGGCCGGGTTTGGTCGCAATACCCATCCACTGCTCGTTGAAGACCAGCTTCTGCTCGAATTCATTATTGGGGAATATCTTGTTGATGTTGATCATGTAGGTGGTATTTGCTCCGATGGCCTGTACCTGCCCGGCAATTAGGGCCTGGATGACAGCCGAGTCATCGTCGAAGCGGCGAATGTCTGCGGACTTGGGCAGACCATTGGTAATGGCAATATCCTGGGCCCCGCCGCGCACGACACCGATTCGAAGAGCGGCTGCGTCTTCGAGCTTCGTGATCATCTGGCCCTTCCTGGCAAGCAGGATGATCTTCATTCCGGCATAAGGCTCGGTGAACTGCACCACTTTGGCGCGCTCCGGATACATGCCCATGATCGCAAGCATCATATCGACCTTACCGGTCATGACTTGCGCGATACGCGCGGCAACGGTCGTCCCGACGAACTCCGCCTTGACGCCCATCTTTTTGGCGATCAGCTCGCCGACCTCCACATCATAACCCGCAGGCTTGCCCGACGCATCGAGGAAGCCCCACGGCGGCAACTCCGACAACACACCGATCCTGACTATGCCACGCTGCTTGATTTCCGCGATCGTCTGAGCGCCTACCATCTGTGGGGACATGGCTGCAAATCCGAGCGCTAACCCACAAACAATCACGCGACGATGAAAATATTTCGATATCACATTTCCTCCTTGGTGCATTTTGGCTTATTGGCTTCTTACTGGCGTGAGGCGACGTTCGATAAGTCGTCCCAGCTGCGATAGCGGCCAGCAGACTATGAAATAGATCAGGCCGACAATCGCGAAAATCAGCAGCGGCCGGTACGTGATATTAGAGAGCAGCGTTCCAGTCCGGGATAGCTCGGTGAAACCGATGATCGCCGCCAGCGACGTGCCCTTGATAAGCTGAACCAGGAAGCCGATGGTTGCCGGCAGCGAAATCTTTAGGGCTTGCGGCAGGATGATGTAGCGCATCCGGAACCCATAGTGGATGCCGAGAGCCTTGGCGGCTTCGGTCTGGCCGCGCGGGATTGATTCGATCGATCCGCGCCAGATCTCGCCCAGAACGGCGCTCGCGTGAAGCATGAATGCAATCGACACCGCAATCCAGGGGCTCACCGAGATGTTGAGCAGCCCTATACCGTAGTAGACGATGAACAATTGCAGTAGCAGTGGAGTGCCGCGGAACATCTCGATGAACGCGGCGGCAAACCGCTCCAGCGGCCTCAAACCGCAGGTCCGGCATAACGCCACGGCGAGTCCGCCGAGGCCTCCAAACAGGAAACCGACTGCCGACAAGGCCAGCGTCCACAGGGTACCGACCAGCAGCAGATGAAACTGTGCGGGCCCAAGTGAGGTGATCATGGCTGGACTCGCATGCGTACCTCTTACCCTGCCGGATATGCAAAACAGATGCGCCGGATCAGCGTAGACAACTTGGACAGCCCAAAGGACATCGCAAGGTAGAGCCCGGCGATCGTGAAGTAGATCTCGAAGCTGCGGAAGGTCACGGCCTCGAGCTCCGCACCGACGTGCGTCAGCTCGGCCGCGGTAATGGACGAGGCGATACTCGATGTCAGCATCAGAAAGATGAACTGGCTGGTCATCGCCGGATACACAGTGCGCAGCGCAGGTTTGAGAACGACATGGCGGAAGATCTGCGTCGGCCTGAGACCGAGGGCGAGCCCCGCCTCGATCTGGCCGCGCGACACCGCCTCGACGCCGGCGCGCAGGATCTCTATCGTATAAGCGGCGCCGTTCAGGCTGAGCGCGATGATCGCCGCGACATTTGGATCGAGCCGCACGCCGATGCTGGGTAGTCCGAAGTAGAGAAAGAAGATCTGCACGAGAAACGGCGTGTTGCGCACGATCTCGACGAATGCTCCGATGAGCCAGGTGCTGATCGTCTCCCGCATCTGCAGCACGAGCACGGCTGCGACGGCAATCGCGAGCGTGACCGGCATCGCGAGCAGCGACAGTTGCAGCGTCAACAGGCAGCCCTTCAGCAGTTCGCGCCAATGCGCGACGACAGCAGTGAAATCGAAGGCGTATGCCACGCGTCCTCCCGGTAATAGGCCAGGGTCCCCCCATGGCGCGCGCTATTGATGAACGACTCACAGGATATCGCCGGCGTTCTCGCGGAAACGCCAGTCTTCTGGTTCGTCTAATCGCAATTGTGTATGGAGTGCTCCAACTCTCGATTTCGCGGGGCGCATTCTTCCTCGCTTCGAAAGTTGTGGGAAACGAGACGATGGACAGGATTACCGTATCGCGGAGGCTCGCTGTTGACCCGCAGCAGTGTCAGTTCGCCATCGCAGCCGCCGATCATGGGAGTATCCGGCAAGCTGCCGAGTTGCGGTCGGTTCAACATTCGATCCTTAACCGATCTATTCGTCGGTTTGAGCATAGGATCCGCGTCACCGTATTCATTGCGCAAAGGCTCGGTTGCGATACTGCAGACTGTTTCGATTAGCAGACGTACCGCTCGTCCTTCCCAAGTGATTTGATCGATCGGCGCTTCCCAGTACTTCGGTACAACATAGGCCAAATGGCGGGCCTTAACGGCCAAGCCTGCTATCGTGTATGCCGGGGTCTCCATGATCGCTCGTTCGATAGGATCGAGGCAGGCCAGTAGTGCTTCATCCTCCATCGTGGAGTAGCCGTCGGAAAGCTCAAGATTCCCATCCTGGCGTTCGAGTTCTGCTGCGATCTCGATGAATTGCCTCTCAAGCCCCAAAAGAGCTGCGTCTGACGAGGTGTCACAATTCGGGCAATGGCTCCCAAGACGCTCGGCCATCAAATTAAACTCCAATACACGAAAAACGTCTGCTCTAAACGGTTACCGTTGAAATTCGCGGATGTCAACGCTTTTCGTGGCTGGTAGACGCAAAACGTGTCTCATGAAATGGCGGTTGGATGACCCCCGATCAATCTCGGGCAGCGCGTGGACTGCTCGACTGGTCTCAGGCCGAATTGGCTGCTCGGTCCAATTTGAGCGAGAGCACCATTCGTGACTTCGAAAAAGGCCGCAGGATCCCTTCCATAAATAACTTAGCCGCGGTCAGACGTGCTTTAGAGGCCGCAGGGGTTGAATTTATCGACGGCAACCACCCCGGAGTTCGACTCACGCGCTAGACTAACGACGTTCGACGACCGGCTTACTTAATTATAAGAGAGCCATGACTGGAGATGACTGAAGGGCGTCACACCGTGTCATCCCTGAGGCGCGCCCCCTGTCCAGGAACGCAACGATCGCCTGATGTCGGCAGCGTGCACTAGCTGCGGCCTATCTCCCGTCTGAAGAAGAGCAAGTTCATCTTGCGCGTTCTATGTAGGTTGACAGCGCATAATCCCGGACGCTGAGCTTGAGGGGCTATCGCAAGGGCGCCAGGCCGCGCGAAGGGAGCAATCTCAATGATCGATTGTATCAACACCCCTGTTGGTCAACATGCGCTCGATCTTCCAGCGTCGGCGGCTATCGAACGCGGGCCTCAAGATATGATTTCGGCGCGGCGTCACTCTGCTCGTTGATTTCAGTTTTGAGAGGTCCGACGACTTTCTGACGAGTTCGTGAGGATGGGAGCCGGATCCGAGCTCAGACGTTCACCTGACGACGAAGCCGTAAGCGTAGGGATCGCGATCGTCGATGAAGATCGTATTGAAGCCGGTCATGCGAGCCCAGCCGGAAACCGAGGGCACGATCGCGTCTCGGTGCCCCACCCTGGCAGCGGCCTCGACCCGTCCCCTGAACAGCGAGCCGATGATCGATTCATGTACGAATTGATCGCCGACCTGTAGCCGGCCTTTGGCGGCGAGCTGCGCCATGCGCGCTGAGGTGCCGGTGCCGCATGGTGAGCGGTCGATCGCCTTCTCGCCATAGAAGACGGCGTTGCGCCCATGCGCCTCCAGTTTCGTCGGCCTCCCCGTCCACTGAATATGGCTGAGACCGTTGATCTCGGGATGCTCGGGATGGACGAACTCATACTTCTCGTTCAGCGCTGCACGCAGACGCGACGACCACCCCACCAGCTCAGCGGCGGTATGGTCGGCCATGTCGCGAAAAGATTTTTGCGGTTCGACGATGGCGTAGAAATTACCGCCATAGGCGACGTCGACGACGATTTCACCAAGACCATTGACCTGGGCCGTCAGACCCTCCGCGTAAAGAAAACCTGGAACGTTGGTGAGGCGCACCTCCTCCACAAAACGGCCTTCCTGTCGGTAGGTGATATCGACCTTGCCGGCCGGTACGTCGATCGACAGCTTTTCTGGTTCGCGTGGCGTGATCAGGCCATTCTCGATGCCCATCGTGATGGTTCCGATGATGCCGTGGCCGCACATCGGCAGACAGCCGGATGTTTCGATGAACAGCACTGCCACATCGCAATCGGGACGTGTCGGTGGATAGAGGATGGAGCCCGACATCATGTCGTGGCCGCGCGGCTCGAACATCAGGCCGGTGCGGATCCAATCATAGTCACGCTGGAAGTGGGCACGCTTTTCAAGCATGGTCGCGCCCTCCAGATGCGGCCCCCCGCCGCAAACGAGACGCACTGGATTGCCGCAGGTATGCCCATCGATGCAGGAAAATGTGTGGGTGGCCATGGTCAGAGTCTCCGAAGCGAGCCTAGCGGACGCTGAAGGGAAGAGGGTCCGCCATTCCGGTGCCGACGATCAGCACGTTAGCCGCCAGCGACAGTTCTTCAAGCGACGACGAACCCACCATGTGCCTCAGCGAGTCGATATCGCCCGCTCTACCCCGGAACAGGCGCTTCTGTGTCCAGCAGGCGCGCGGCCTTTAGATCGCTCCAGAGTGCGGCTGGCACGGAGGCGGTCAGCGCTGCTACGTTGCGCTCGACCTCCTGCGCATCATGCGCCCCGAGCACTACGCTCGCGACAGCCGGATGACCAAGCGCGAAATGTAGAGCGGCCGTCGGCAGCGGTACTCCATGAGCTGCGCAGATACGCTGGATTTCGACGACCTTCAAAAGGACGTGCGGTGGCGCATCCTGATAGTTGTACTTGGCGCCCTTGATGGCGCCCGTCGCCAGAATCCCCGAATTGAACACTCCGCCGAGCAGAACCGCAATGCCCTGCTTCAGCGCCAGCGGCATGAACTCCTCGAGTGCCGGCTGCTCCAGCAGCGAATAGCGTCCGGCAAGCAGCATCACGTCGAAGGACCCGGCTTGCGCAAAGCGCACGCACATTTCGGCTTCATTGACCCCGATCCCGATGCCCGCGACCACGCGTTCGGAACGAAGCTTGTCGAGCGCTACATAGGCCCCGGACATCGCCTCGCGAAAGCGGTCTTCGATCGCGTTCTGTCCGTGGGTCCACACATCGACATCATGGATCAGCAACAGGTCGATACGGTCCGTGCCAAGGCGCAAGAGCGATTGCTCGACCGAGCGCATGGTGCCGTCGTACGAATAATCAACGACGGCCCGGTGCGGCTGTCCGCCTACAAATCCAGACCGAGTCTCCGGCTGGTGAAAGGGATCCATCCAGCGACCGGTCTTGGTGCAAAGCACCACATTGTTGCGTGGCACACGTCGGAGCGCCGTTCCACAGCGATGTTCCGACAGGCCATTGCCGTAGTGAGGCGATGTATCGAGCAAATTGATGCCGAGCTCGAACGCGCGGCTTGCGGCAGCAATCGCAGTCTGGTCGTCGAGCTCAAGAAAGAGGTCGCCCAGTGGCGCGGTTCCGAATCCGAGGATGGAAGCCTCAAGTCCGGTCCGGCCAAGGGTGCGACGCGGTAAAGCCGATTGCGAAGCCATGATTGATCCGCCCTTCTCCGCGGTCTCAATGACGCGCTGGTCTCGTAAGTGGTCATGCGCAGCCTATGTATTTGCCGCGACGTGTCAACGCGAAGGAAGAGCCTCCCCTGCGCAAAGCACCTCCCGTAACCAAGCGCACGAGCTTTAACCTCGGCGCCCGGGAAGATGAGTTCACGCTCGCCTCGGATTCTCGCTGCCCGCGACCGCAATCACGGCTATGATAATCAACCCGGTCATGACCAAGCGCACGCCGGGGCTCGCGCCGAAGATGTTGAGCATCGTGACCAGAAGATACATGAACAGCGCGGCGCCCCAGATGCCGGGAACATTGCCGCGGCCGCCCGCGACCGACGTTCCGCCGATCACGACAACGGCGATCGACGCCAGCAGGAAATCGTCTCCCATGTTCAGCGCAGCGCCGCCTGAAAACCCCGATTGCAAGATGCCGCAGAGACCGGCGAGCATTGCACTGAGCACGTAGGTCGCAAAGCGCGTGCGACGGACGTTGAGACCAGCGAGCCATGCGGCCCGCTCGTTCTGCCCGATCGCAGCAACCGTCCGGCCATAGATCGTGTGTTTGAGTGTCAAGCCGATGATCACCGCCAGAGCGGCTACCGCAATCGCCGCGAACGGGACGCCGAAGGCCCGGGCCGTCGCGAAGTCCGCCAGAGGTGCCGGCGGCTTGATGCGAAGGCCTCGTCCGGTGGAGATCGCCGTCGATAGCACGAGAAAGCTCGAGGAGAGCGTAGCGATGATCGGTGGAATGCGAAGCAGCCGGATCAGGCCGTAATTTCCCACTCCGACCAAGAAGCTGGCGCCCATCGCGGCTGCGGTCCCGACCAGGATGAGCGCGCTCTCGGAGTCCATCAATTTCATCGCGATAACGCCCGACAGGGTCATCGTCGCCGGAATGGACAAATCGACGTTTCCAGGTCCCGTGGTGATCACCATCATCTGGCCGAGCCCGACGATGACCGTGAACGTCGCGAAGGCGAGCGCCGAGGAGAGAATTTCGCCACCGCCGCGTCCTCCGGCGAATACGACAGCCAAGAGCCAGACCAGACCGGCCGCAAGGAAGGAGCCAACCCAAGGTTGACCGACGAGCCGGCTTAGAAGGCCTTTCATGAGCTTTTCTCCCGGCTGCCCGCGAGTGCTCGCAGCGCCAGCACGATGATAAGAACCGCGCCTTGCGCTCCAATCTGCCAGTCGGGTGAGATCCGCAGGAAGATCAGGAAGGCGCCCGCCAGCGCCAGCGTGAGGGCGCCGGCCACGGCACCAATGGGATTGATCCGGCCTCCAATGAACTCGCCACCGCCGAGAATGACGCCGGCAATCGAATACAGCGTATATCGGTCGGCGACATGGGCATCTGCCGAAGTCGTGAGGCCGAGTAGCGCCAATCCGGCCAGCAACCCAAACAAGCCGGCGAGCATGTACATGACGACTTTGGTGCCTAGCATCGACCAGCCGGCTCGGGCGAGCGCCTTTGGATTGCCCCCGGCGCCGCGCGCGACCACGCCAAAGCTTGTAGTCATGAGCGCAAGGTGAACGACGAGTCCAATCGCAACTGCCGCAAGGATCGGAAATGGGACATATGGCGTCTGCACCGTCATTATCGTCTTCAATACGGCGGGTGCCTTACCGCCCGGCGAGGGCAGCATCGTGACAGCAATTCCAAGCCAAACGAAGGAGAGCCCCAACGTCACCACAATCGAAGGCAGATTCCGCGCATGGATCAGCGCACCGACTACGCCGTACGCCAGCACGCAGGCCATGAGCGCCGAGGCACCCCAAACGGGGTTGGAATTGAGCACCGTCGCGGCAATAACGCCGACCAGGCCCACGAACGGACCGATGGAGAGGTCCAGATCGTTCACGGTGATGATGAACATCTGCGCTATCGTTGCGAGAGCAATCGGAACGGCATATTGCAGCATAAGGTTCAGGCCGAAATAGCTCATAGTCCGCGGCTGCACGTAGAAGGTGGCCGCGAGCACGATTGCAAGCGTTAGGAACGGCAAGGCCGCGCGGAGCAAACGTGGGTTTTTCATGTCCCGCTCTCCGCAAAGGAGGCTCGCAGGACGCGTTGCTCGGAGAAATCGGCAGCCTCGATGGAATCGGAGATCTTTCCATTCCAGAAGACGTAGACCTTGTCACAATGCGTAAGCTCATCGAGCTCTGTCGTGTACCACAGGAAGCTGCGGCCCGAGGCGGCCTCGGCGCGGATCATGGCGTAGACTTCCAGCTTGGTGCCGATATCGACGCCGCGCATGGGGTCATCCATCAGGATGATCCTGGCGTCCGAGGCGAGCGCCCGGGCGAAAAGGACCTTCTGTTGATTCCCTCCGGACAGGGTCAGAATATTCCTGCCCATGTCGGAGGTCCGAATGCCGATGCGCTCGCGCCAGGCGTGCGCCAGCTTCGCCTCGGCAGCCACGTTGATGAAGCCGCGCTGAATGAGAGAACGCAGCGAAGCGACCGTGACGTTCTCGGCGATGGACCAAAGGTTGAACACGCCTTCACTCTGTCGGTCGCCGGCAACGAAGGCCACGGGCCGGTCGATATCGGCCTGGCCCGCGAAAATCTGCAACAGCAGCCTGGTCTGGCCATGCCCGGCAAGGCCGGCAAGCCCTACGATCTCGCCCTCGCGGACGACGAGCTCGCCGCCACCATCACGCTGCGGGCTTGCACGCACCACCACGGCAGAATCAGCTTTAGGGGATTGCCGCCGATCTCCGCTCGCCTCGACCTCCTTGAGGTCCGAGCCCATTGCGGCCATCAGCGATGAGCGATCGAAGGCAGGGGCCGGACGCGCCGCAACTTGCTTGCCGTCCTTCATCACGACGATGCGGTCGGAGGTCGCAAGCACCTCACCGAGGATGTGCGAGATCAGAATAATTGCGGTACCGCGCGCCGTTTCCTTCCGGATGTAAGACAGCAATTGGCCGGCGGCGACCGCATCAAGCGAGGAGGTCGGCTCGTCCAGGATCACCAGTCGTAGCGGCGCCCTCGTGACCGTGAAAGCGCGCGCGATCTCGACCATCTGGCGCTGGCCGATCGGCAGATGCGCGATCTCGTCGTCGGGAGCGATGCGGTGTCCGGGAAAAATCTCGTCGAGCTTCGCACAAATCAGCGCGCGTGCGCGCCCTTTCCAGCCAAAGCCCCGCAGCGATGCGTGCGTGATGCGGGCATTCTCTGCGACTGAAAGATTGGGGCAGAGCGACAACTCCTGGAATACGCAGCGAATGCCCGCCGCTTGCGAGGCGGCGGCCGACCATTGCGCTTTTGGCTCCGCGCCCCCTACGGTCAATCTGCCGGCGTCAGGCAGCAGCGCGCCGGCCAACACATGCATCAGGGTGGATTTACCAGCGCCGTTGTGGCCGACCAGTCCCAGGCATTCGCCGACGGCGACCACGAGATCGACGCCCGCCAGCGCACGAACGGCGCCGAACGATTTTTCGACGCCGTCCAGTCTAATGGCTTCAGTGCTCAAGGATCAGATCTTACTTGCTCGCTCCGGCGACGACCTTCGCGGCGTCATCGGCTGTGTACTCGACATTGGCGACACCGCCCTTCTCCGTCGTGGCCAGCGACTTCTCAAGGTCTGCTTGGTCGATCTGAAGGAAAGGTACCGTCAAGTCCTTCGGCACTTGCTTGCCGTCGAGGATCATCTGCGCGACCCAGAACGCGAGAGTCGAGACCCCCGGCGCAATCGAAACGGACATCGTCTCGTATCCGTTCTTGTCCTTTTGTTCTTTCCACCATTGCAGTTCGTCCTGGCGATTGCCCATGACGATGAGTGGGGTCGGTCGTCCGGCCGCCGCAAACGCTTGCGCCGCCCCATAACCGTCGCCGCCTTGCGTGACGACCGCCTTGATCTCAGGAAGTGAAGGCAGAATGCCCGCGACCTCCTTCTGCGCCACTTCCTGCGCCCAGTTGCCATGCACCGATCCGACGATCTTGTACTGCGGATTGGCTTTGACACCGTCCTCGATGCCGGAGTGAATGGCATCATCCACGAACACGCCGGCAAGACCGCGAATTTCGAGCAGGTTGCCGCCCGCCGGCATCTTCTTGGTCAGGTAATCGACCTCGACGCGCCCCATCTTCTTGAAATCGACCGCGACACGCCAAGCGCATGGCTCGGTTACAATGCCATCAAACGACACCACCGTGATCCCTGCGTCACAGGCCTGCTTGATGACGCCGTTCAGCGCGTCGGGAGAGGCGGCATTCACGACGATCGCGTTGTAGCCCTGTAGAATGAGGTTCTGGATCTGGGCTGCCTGCTCGGTGACCTGGTTCTCCGAAGTCGTGTAAGCGTCGGCGGCTGCCACGATGCCGGAGGCAACGGCGGGCTTCGTCACCTTGTCCCAGCTCTTCAACATCGCCTGACGCCACGAATTGCCGGCGTAGTTGTTCGAGAGCGCGATCTTCTTGTCCTTGGTGTCGGCCACCGCGGCGCTGGCGGCGGCCAGCAGACCCACAGAAACAATGCCAAAAAGTGTCTTCCTCATGCGCTGCTCCCATATTGTATCCGGCCACTCGTTCTTTATGCCGAGTGGGGCACACGCTAACATAATTTATCGAGCTGACAATCTCGACCCGCTATATCCGGCTGAGGTGAACACCTCACGGGCGAGCGTCGTTCCAGCGGCATCGCGAACTGCAGGCAGCTACCGCTGCCTTCACGGCCTTTGCGCCGCGCGAACGAGCTCTGCCTTCCGCCGTGCCGTCTCCAAACCGAGCGCAATGAACCGACGAGCATGACGCGCCAGCTCCATGTTGTCGGTCCACAGATTGCGCCAGATGGCGGCTTTCCTGGACAAATTTTCGTCGACGATCTCGGAGGAGAACGATTCGAAACTGAGATCGTCCTTGTAGCCGATCGCCGTGAGCGCGTCGAAAACTGCTGCGAAATCGATGTTGCCGGTGCCGAGGAAGCCACGATGGCTCTCGCCGATATGGACGTAGCCGATCTTGTTCGCGGCACGGCGGATGGCGAGCCCGATATCGGCCTCCTCCAGGTTCATATGGAAGGTATCGAGATGAAGGAAGATGTTGTCAGAGCCGCTGTCCTCAATAAAGGCTAGCCCTTGTGCGCTGGTGTTGAGCAGATTGCTTTCGAAGCGATTCACGATTTCCAGATTGAGTGTGACACCGGCCGCCTTGGCTCTTTCCGCGGCCTCGGCAAGCGTCGCCGCGCTGCGATTCCACTGATCACGGGTGGACGCCGTGGTCTGCAGTCCATGAGCGGATGAGAGGATGCCGCCGAGCTTCCGGCCACCGAGATCTCGCGTCAGCGCTATGGTTCTGTTCAGGATTTCAACGCCGCGTGCGGCGATCGCGCTGTCGGCGCTGGAAATATCGCCTTCAGCCGGCAGACCGATGCTGATCACCACGCCGAGGTCCAGGTCAGCAATGCGCCCGGCGAGCCTGTCGATATCGACATTGGCGGGATCGAGATAGGAGAACTCGATGAGGTCAAAGCCGGCCTCCTTGGTGTTGGCCAACGTCCGTTCGAGGTCGGTTTGCGCCGAACTGGCCGACCAGACGAAAGAGTGGATTCCAATGCGCGACATGATCATCTCCGGCTGCCTGGAAATTGAGTGCAGCCGCAGCGAAGCGACCGCAGCGACGTTTAGAGCAGCTCTAGCGGGCTGCCGTCCAGTCGTTGCAGTCCTTCAGGTTCTCGGCAGTGATCAGTTTCGGGTCGAGCAGCACGACCGGCTCGGCCGGCTTTTGCCCGCGAGCACGTCGGCAGCCATCCGCAGCGCCGGCGGCGATAAGCGCTAATCCGGGAGCTGGACATTCCGTTATCGCTGGGCCAGCCGTGAGATGTCCGCGACGGTCACCTTGACCGTGCGGGTTTGTCCAGCACGGTCGATGGTCAGCTCCAACTCCTTGCCGATCCCCACATCATCAAGAATCGAGGTCAATTCCTCCATGCTGTGGACCGGCTTCCCGTTGGCGTCGGTTATGATGTCCCTGATTACCCCCTCCTCGCTCACACCTTCAATTCCCGCCTGCGCGGCGGGAGAACCGGGCAGAGTGCGCAAAATGATCACTCCGTCGATCCCGAGGCTTGTGGCCTCATCTTGCTTGGCAGCGACGATACCGATACCCGCCAACGGCACGTGACCATTGCGGATCAACTCGGCCGCGACGCGGTTGACGATATCTACCGGAATGGCGAATCCAATTCCGGCAGAAGCTCCGGAACCAGAAAGAATGGCGCTGTTCACCCCGATCAGCCGTCCGGCGCTGTCGAGCAACGGGCCACCGGAATTCCCCGGATTGATCGGCGCGTCAGTCTGAATCATCCCTTTGACCTCGCGCGCAGTGACCGATGGCAGCTTTCGGCCAAGCGCACTCACGATGCCGGAGGTCAAAGTCTGGTCGAGACCGTAAGGGTTGCCGATTGCGAACGTGCTTTGCCCGACCTGCAGGTCAGCCGAACGGCCAACAGCAATGGGACGCAACGCCGATCTTGGCCGCTCCAACTGAAGAACGGCGAGGTCGTAATTTGGAGCGGCACCCACAACATGCGCGCCGACAAACTCGCCCGACGTCAGCCGAACTCCGATCTGGCCCGTGCCACTGATGACGTGATTGTTGGTAATCACGTGTCCGGCGACGTCCCATATGATGCCGGAGCCAGATTGCACGACGCTGTCCTGATCGTCGGAAAACATCGTTGTGCTCGGCTTTCCGCGGGCGAATACGTGCACCACGGATGGAGATACTTCCCTGAAGAGGCGAATCGTCGCCTGCTCGTTTCTAGCGAGGTCGGCCCGAGGCGTGACAGTGCGAGGAGCGGAGGCAGAAAACCATAGCGCTGACAGGTAGGGCTGTAACACCCAGAGGGTGGCCAATACCAGCACCCAGGCGATGACCACGCGCAGGAAACGAATAGGCACCCGTATGCCTCCTTGCCGGCACCTCAATCACACGAGCGCCCAATCGTTCCGAGTGGTCGTTCAGACGCCCGGGGCCGAAGCTGCACGCCCAAGGCCTCTCCCCCCAATACTGCACCCGCTGTGCCATGCTGGAGCGCAAGCAACACACCCCCCCTCAGCCTCGGTGGATATATGCGCTACTTCCGCCTTCCGGAGCGTCTTGGAAGCTGGCGAGCCACACTATGTGGGCCGATCGTCGAGGCCAAGGAATTACCGTCCCTCGTTTTCGCCCGCACTCGCGACGATCGGCGTGCCCTCCGATAGGAACACTTCTTTTCTCCCCGATTTCTGCCTCTAGGAGAACTGCACATGACTTATCCCAACGACAACAGACCCGCGAACCAGTATCGACGGAACAACCGAGGAGGCTGGGTGGTTTTGGCCATCTGTGTGGTCCTCATCATTGCTGCTGGCGTCTACTACTCAGGCCGGCACAATACGACCGCGTCCAACCAATCCACTTCGCCGACAACGACAACTACCGGATCGAACACAGGAAATCCAGCAGCGCCCAAGAAATAGCGAACCTGAGCAAGCAGGTCGGTAAGCCGGTCGAGTCACCAAAAAAGCTACGCCCTGCGTCATCCGAACTGGCTGAAGAGCTGGAGTTGGCCGATGATGCTGCCGGTGTCGGCGCGAGAGGCAGAAGTGCGTTAACGGTTCCGTCCGCATCACATCAAGCTGCGGCCTCGGCTTTGCCTCGCGGTCCGTACGTCTGGGTGCGCCAAAACACTTGATCTCCATGAGGCCGCCCACTCCAACGATCGTTCGCGAGAACCGGCGTCCGATGGGGACATCGTGCGGGAGTATGGCAGCTTCGACGATCCCGAATGGTAGGGTGGATATGAATGGGAGCCCCAGGCCACTGATCACATCGAGAATGGCTTTCGCAAGAAGGTCGCCCCTGCCCCTACCCGGCCTGAGTTGGTGAAACACGGCCTGGAGCCATGCTTCCTTTTCGGCCCAAGCGGTCACGACTATCGCGTCGAGATTAGCCCAGTCGCTGTCGCAACTATCCAGCGATTACCCCAACGCACGATAGAGTCGATTCGTCCGATGCCAGGGACCACGTCGCCCTGTGCCGCCATTCGAATCCCATCGGGCCCTTCGAGTACGGCCGTTCCGCCGCGAACCTCGAGGACTGCCCAACCCGCAATGGTCGCTGGTCTTGTTTCGGGGACCGACAGGAGCGGCCCCGCAGGCGCGAGCGAGCCAGTCACAGACACGTCCGCGTCGAGAGACGGAGAAGCCAGGCTTGAAGCTTCCGCCGATTGCGTTCCACTCGACGGTTTAGCCAGGGGTTTCTGAACAATGCCAGCGATGACTGTGGAGGGCTGACCTAAAGCAGGCGGCGTCCGCGAGGCTGATATTGCGGCCGATGCAAACTTTCGGGCGCTTTCAGCCTTACTGACTGACTTTACGTCCGGCATGCGGCGCGAACCCGTTTCCATCTGGGCAATTGGCTTGAGAGCTGAGATAGCTGCAGGACCATACCAAGCAGCAGCCCAACCCAGTCCAAAGCCCCCCGCCAAGGCTGCCAGGACGAGCCAACTAGTGGGTATCGAATGACTGCTTGGCGCCAAAAGCGCGAGGACCTCATCTCGAGTAGAGGTCGAGAAATCAAGGTGATCGAGAGTGACGGGCCGCGTCGCGACCTCGCCCCTGCCGTGATCCGCGACGGTCACGATCCTTTCCAAGGTATTCGCATGGTGCAATTGCATGCTCGGGTCCCTTGCGGTCCCCAATGATCATGCCGGAAACTAAACCAACCCTTAACAGACGGTGCACTCGGCACGTGCAAGAGAGCAGTCGCTCGCGAAGGGCTGCCAGGGGATAAGACCGGCCCGCGTGCTGGGCAGCGACCAAAGGGCAGAAGGGGACTACCACGGCTGCGAGATCGCAGAGCGCGGGAATTGCCACCTGCAGCTTTGCCGACCAGACTTGCGGAGCGAAACCGATCCGAAAGACAAGCGAAAGCAGCGGAGTGCGACAACGGTCCAGCGTCGCCTACGAGCCGCTCCGGCGAGAAGGATTGGCACCAGGACGAGCCGTATCCCCACGGCGAGCCGTCGAATGAGAGCGCTTCGGCGGAGCCAGTTGTCGCGAGCTCGCAGAGCGTTCAGGTGATGACCGAGCTTGCCACTTCGACATGGTTGGGAAGCTCGCGGCAGATCGCGTTACCTCCACCTCATTGTCCAGTGCGCAACCGAAGCATTGGAGCAACAGTCTCACAGCCCTTTGAACAGTGCGCGATTCTTAATTTGCGTCGTGTGCGCGATTCAGGCCTGCTCTCTGGCGAAGCAGATAGTGGCATGGGGGACGCCGAGAATGATCGTACGGGTGGCTATTGTTGCGTTGTTGCTGATCCCGCTGGGGTCCGAAGCCTTCGCTTCGCGTCACTACAGGCCCGCGGGGCGCATCTCGTGCAGCGAGGTCAGATACTACGTCGCGAAATATTCGGCACAAGTGGCTGAGATGTACGCCCGTTCTCACGGCGCTACTGACGCACAGATCGATCGAGCGCGACGTTGCTTGGCCTCAAACGAGACTGCCGAAACTGAGCGACCGCGCGCTTATACCGATTGAAGTCGTAGATCGGGCTCTCCAGCGGCGTGATGTGTGGCCTCCGGCAGCAGCTCGTCGCCATGACCGTTCGACTGTCCTTTGCAACCGCGAGCTGCTGGCTCGTCCTTGCATTCGGAGCCGGATCTCGTGGCACGAGCACAATGAATCCATGGCGCCGCCAGATTTGAGCCGCATAGGTGCCCAGGTCTGCCCGAAGGGTCATGGCGGGCGGGGCGCAACACCGGGAGTTTTCGATGTCCGGTTATTTGCGATTGTACTTCGTCAGTTTCGTTCTTATTGAAGCTCTTTCGACCGCGCCTGCGTCGTCCAATCCTCTTGCGGATCTCTTCAATACTACTGAACCCGCACCCGCGGTGACCTCTCCTCCACAAGCGGAATGCGTGGGACGCCCCGGCAACTCGACCCCCGACGGCCAGCATTGGGTCTATCGAGTGGACGGGCATCGCAAATGCTGGTTCCTGACCGAGGGTATCGCGAAGGTGAAGAAGGCCGTTCGTCGGCGCGTGACCAAAGAGAGTATCGCCAGTTTGGACGAGAGCGGGACCGCGCGGCCCAGGCAGAACGGAATCCTTGATGCGCGCGCGGAGTTGCTGCGCTCAATGCCGGCCGCGCAGACTCATCCGGAAGTCAACGTTGCCGATGCTGGATCCGACGTCAGTGCGACCACCGCTCTGCCGTCGGCGACCATCATCGCCGAGCACAGCCCCCGGCCCACGCTGTCGGTGTCGAGCCAAGATCAAGTCGATGTTGAGCAACTTCTCGCGGCCGCGCCGGCCAACGACACACTGACTTCGTCCGGACCGCCGACTATGCCGATCGACGTGCTTATGCCCACCGCAGAGGCCCGTAACGAGGCGCCGAGCCGGACGGCAACTTGGCTGGGCGTACTACTGATGATGCTGGGAATGCTCTCCATCTTGAGTTCGAGCCGCTCGCTTCGGCACGCGGTCAGATTGCACTTCTGAGGCGCACTGCACCGGGGTGGGATCACCGTATGCGCCATGCAGGCGGCGAGACCTCGAGCCGAACAAATGTATAGCTAGGACGAGGTTGAGGCTTTGAGACCGCGATCGGCGTGCCGCAGTGTTTTCGACGCGCAGCGTCGAACGAAAATCCTGGCGGTGGGGCAACACCGTCAGAAACCTTCCACACGTCAGCGGCAGCCACTCGCAATCGCGGTTAGTGGTCGTCTCGGTCTAGCTCTCGCAACAGTCGATGAAGGAAGTCGCTGGCGTGGTTATATTGTGCGCCGCCGTCCAGGATCTGATGAGCGAGTGGTGACACTATGTTGCCAACAGCCTCAGGGCCAATCAGCTCGGTCCGCGATGACCACAACTCCAACAGCCCGTCGGGGATGTGTTCGCTCGATCCGAACAGCTTGAGGAGCCGGCCTTCAGCCACACCGTTATGATCATGGTGGGCCTTGGCCGCATAAAAAGCGAACAACCCTCGAAAGGCTTCACGGGAAACCGAAGGCCTTGCCATCGCAATGTCCCCCAGAAATTTTGCAAAGGTATTTCCGAAATCTGGAACTGAACTGAGCCTATTCTCTCGAAATCCTCACACGAAGACTCTATTTACAACATACCGGGAAAAAATGGCAATCCCTTAATCCATGTTAGAGGGGCTCACTGCCCGTGGACGTATCGCAACCGGCTTTGTTCATTTTCTATGAGCTTAACCGAACCTGCCGCTCAGGTCGCGGAGACACTATGGGCCCGAAGCCGGGCTCGCTCTCCACGCGGGCGTGCCTCTCGTGGCAGTATCACGACTTTATGCTCTGAGGGGCCCCTCGGCCTTGAGAGCTTTCCGCACCCGCTTTTGTGGTCGCCACGAGCCCTCTTCCGCCAGAAATGCGAAGACGATGGACAACCACCATCAGCGCCAGCACGAAGCCGCCGACGGCGTCGCGTCATATCCCGGAAGCTACCCAACAATCGGGACGAGATTTTAGGAAGTCGAATTCACTGGCCCTGCGGCCTTCTTACATCTTGACCGTCACTTTACGGTTTTCGCCGAGATTCGGCTGCTGGCCGGTCAACCTGGCCTTGGCAAGCTCAAATGCCACCACGGCGGAGCTCGCCGGCCCGTCCCACAATTCTGCGGTGACAGGCTCTACGCGCAACAAACATACGTCAGGATCGTCGGGGCCGCCGGGCCACCATACCTCGTCGGTCCTGCGCCACACCACCTTGGTCCTTTCGGCATCGCGCACAACCGAGGCGCGGCCGGTGATCGATAGATAGACGTTGCTGCTGGAATTGATGAAGACGAGACCGACGTCAGGCGCAGCTTCGATTTCATCCTCCTTGGGACTATGAATGTCCGTAACGAAGAAGATCACACCGGCATCGCGGTCGGGTCTCGCTTCTAGCGGTCGCGCGCGTAGCCCGCCGCCGAATTGCGTGGTCAGCATGCACACACCGACCGTTCCGATGATGTCCCAGACCCGGTCGATAGGATCTTTCTTGCTCATGACAGGAACCAAACTGCGTGGACCCGAACCGGCTATGTGCGGTCATTCGCGGAGGCGATAGCAACGCGCGCAGGCATCTGTGAAACCGGCATCGCCGGTATCCGTTCCCTTCCTTGCAATACCGTCACGTCGCGCGACCAGCGCTCGGCGGTATTGAACGCGACGATTTGCGCTGGATGGGCTATACGGGTCTTCCAGAAGGCGGCAAAGAAGCGACGCGGGACTGTTTTGTTCGTGAGCCTCGCAGCAGGGGCGCCCGACCGCGCCTCTGAGCGGAGGCCTTACTCAAGGTTTTCCGTCCTTCCGATCGGACGAAGCACTGGCTCGGCGTTCGTATTCTTCCGCCATTGCGGTGAGCCGCTCGATCACCTCAGGATCGGTGATGGAAGCAGCCAAGCGCCTGCACCTCTGGGCCTCGGCAAGTAATCGGGTCTTCTCGTCTTCCATTGCAGTTTCCAGCCCGCTTTCCTTAGGGCGGGGCACGGCTCCTGCGCAGGTGCCCGTGCGTCAGCCGTCCTTCGGCGCATCCTTTTTTGTATGTCGCGGGCCAACTCTCGCCGAGGGACTCGACCCGCACCTCCCGCCGCCGCCCGCCATCGGCGACCGTCAGCTCGGTCTCGGGCTTGCACAGGTCGAGCCGTCTTCGAGCTCTACGCCGTGGCTCCCGGACCGGGAGGGAATCTTCCACCGGCGCGTCCCTGACGTCCCGGTCGGCGGTAGCTACTTCTGCCCGGAGGGCGCCTGCGCATTCGAATCGTTCGGGGTCTTTTGTTTGTTGGCTTCATGATGCCCGATCGCGCATCCCGCCGCAGCGCCAAGCTTACCGTGACCGGCCATGTGGCCCGCGACACCACCGACGATGGCTCCCTTGATGCAGCCCTTTGCGTCCGCGCCGGAGGCCGAAGCCAGCGCCATTGCGGCCACGAACGCCGCCGTAAACAGCAATTTCATGTGCTTCTCCTCGCTCGTTTTCGCAAGATCAATTCGATCGGGAGGCGGTCGTTCCCGCTGCGAGCACGTTCCTGACTGCAGATTCGCAATTTGGTCATCCGGGGAAATCGGCCCCGTCAGCGAACCATCTCGCCAAGGAGCAAGTCGCTCGCCTCCGAGTTTTCCCATCTGCTGCAGCGGATCGTCCATGCCTGGAGAGGTTATGCGCGGGATCAAGGAGAGCAGACGGTCCAGGAGGTCCCGCTTCCTCCGCGATGCGATGGTCGACGTGCAAATTGCCAGCCGCGGCATTTGCAGCAGGCAGGTCCTGCTGGCGATGCGGCAGGTGCCGCGCGAAGTCTTCCTTGATCGGCGGTTCGCCGAAGCCGCGTACGAAGACAGCGCGGTACCGATCCCGAAAGGGCAGACCATTTCTCAGCCCTACATCGTCGCCAGGATGCTCGAGGCCGCCGCGATCGCCAAGTCGGACCGGATTCTGGAGATCGGCGCGGGCTCGGGTTATCTGGCGGCACTCGCCGCCAAGCTCGGGCGAGAGGTTTGCGCGATCGAGCGCCACGAGGCATTGGTGCGCCGCGCCCGATCGCGCCTTCGGCATCTCGGCTGTCTCAATGTGGATCTGCGTCATGGCGACGGGACCGCAGGATGGCCGGAAGGCGGCGAGTTCGACGTGATCCTGGTGTCGGCCGCCAGCGCACAGACGCCCGTGATCCTCAAGACTCAACTGGCTCCGTCGGGACGACTTCTCATCCCGCTCGGCGATCCTGACGGTGTGCAGTGGCTGACCAAGCTGACAAGAGAGGCGAACGGTCAATTCGTCGAGGAAAGGATCGAGGAGGTCCGCTTCGTTCCTCTTGTCTCCGGCAAGGAGCTGCGGACGTCATGACGGCCAACCTCGACCTTGCGAGACCTTCGAACTCAAGATGCGCTGGCCCGTGCCCGTTCACGAGCTTCCCGGCGCCGCTCGCAGCGTTCGCGCCGTCGTTTTGCCCGCTCGGCGGGCTGCCGCAGCACAGACACCAGGGCTGCGGCAGCCTCGGGCAAAGGCTCCTCGAATATCTGGTCGGTCCCAGAGCGAGCCTCCATGAATTCCAGCGCTGTCCGCCCCTTCGCGGTGATCTTCCAGCCGCCGCTTTCGCGCTCGACCAAGCCTTGCGAGAAGATGTCGAGATCCGGCATGCGGGCAGCGAGCCGCTGGGTGCGCTCCGCCCAATCGCGGCCGCTCGTCGCCAGAATCGCCATGTCGCGCTTGAGGTCGGCCATCACGGCGAAACCAGCCGGATAACTCACCAAAATCTTCAGCACCGTCACCTGGAAGTTCACCGCGATCCCTGCCCGGTTAGCGCCACATGGTCGGCGCGCGAGAGAGTGCGTGGTGACCGACGGAGAGCTTCGGGCGAGATTTGCCCCTTGCTAGCGGCTTCCAAGATCTTCGACGCGACGTGCGTGCGTGCCCCGATGTCGCGCTGCGAAATGCCCTCGCTGACTTCATCGAGGACCGCGCGCAAAAGCGCGGTGCGGTATCGAACATGAATTGCCCCCAGACGGGAAAACCCAAGCAGCATAGCGGCCTTTTCAGGTCTTGGGAGTCATATATGTTAAGACCGCCGCCACCACTGCGAAATCGACGTCTACTGTGAGTTGATGGATGCCCTCTATCAGGCGCGCCGGGGTGGGCTTCCTGAGAACAAGCATGCGTGGTTGCGTGGGCTGTCCAATGCGCCCTTGTAGGCAAGGAAGCCGCCTGACGATTGTGGTGGGTCCGCGCCCGCCGACGTCGCGCCAACTTGTTGTGCGGTCACTTGTTCGGTATCGCGCCACGCCATATTGAACGCCTGTCGACGCTCGGATCGCAATGGGCGTTACGCCATGCCGATTTTTCCCGCAGCCTGGCGGAAAAGGCCCGCAGTTTCGGCGGAGAACTGGAAGGCGTTCAAATACTCGTCGACATTAAACCGAGGCCGCGCAGCGCGGATTGCCCGGACAAACACACCGGCTTCCTCGATCCTGCCAGCAAGCACCTGACAGAAGGCGGCGGTCGCAAGGATAAAGATATGGGCGTTCGGCTGCATCGCCGCCTTGACCGACCAGGCCGCAGCCTCATCGAACCGGCCCAGTCGCATGTAGGCTATCCCCTTGCTTGCCAGCATGCCGAACATGAGCGGATCGAAGGGGCTTAGAACGCGTGATTGGTCAGCGGCCTCGATCGCGGCAAGCGGATCGCGCGACTGCGAATGGACGAAAGCCAGGGTGTAATGGCCGAGCGCGAAATTCGGACTAAGGTCCACCGTCTGCCGCAACTCGCCGATAGCCTCGTCATGTCGACCGATTAGCCAGAGGGCTCGGCCCATTGCCCAATGCGCGGCGGGATCGTGTTCGTCGACAATGAGGGCGCGCCCGGCAGCCTCTAAAGCGTGGCTAGTGTGTGATTTTCGATCGTCCCACTGCTGAAACGCGCTTTGCCAATGGGTAAACGAAAGACCTGCATGAGCGCGAGCGAAGGTCGGATCGAGTCCAACGGCCATCTCGAAAAAACGTCGGGCGGCGTCGTTCTCCGTTTGTGTGAAGCGGTACATATGCCAAAGGCCGCGGTGATAGGCCTGCCAGGCATCGAGCGAGTCGGGCGGCTTCAGCACCGCGCGGTTGCGCTCGACTGCTTCAATCTCGCTCGCAATCGACGCAACGATTCGATTGCCGATGTCGTCGATGACCGAAAACACAGCATCCTGCTTGCGATCGAAATCGTCGGCCCAGAGAATTCTTGCCGTAGCGGTTTCGATCAACTCTACGCTCACGCCGAGCCGGTTCGGCCGACGGCGCACCGATCCGGTGGCCACATAATCGACGTCGAGCCGACGGCCGGCATCTTCCGGCCCGACTCGTCGAGGGCCGAGGGCGAAGACAGATCCCTCGGCGATGACGAAGAAACTCCGCAGCTTGGCGAGCCGCGTAATGATGTCGTGCGTGAGGCCGTCGGCCGCCTCGCCGGCGCCCTCCCGCCGGTCTGGCAACGCATGGAAGGGCATCACCGCCAGTGAGGGGCGGCACGTCGCTCTCGACTGGGCTGCGGCATCAGCGCGAGGTCCGGGAGTTGCCAATTGCACCACGGCGGCGCTGCCTGGAGCTCCTGCATGCAGCGCTTCGCATACTTTCAGCCAAGCCTTGCGGACGGGCTCAAAATCGAGAGCCTCAGCCTCGTAGAGTCGAGCCGCGACATTTAGCTGGCGCTTGCATGCATCAATCCGGCCGCGCTCGGCGAGGCGGCGCAGAAGTTCAGTCTGCGCCTTGTCGTCGAATGGGGCAATCTCGACCCATTTTTGGACCGCCGCGAATCCCTCGCTGGAATGCGCAGGCAGGCTCTCGGCCAGCCTTTGAAGAAGCGCCGCGCGAAATGCCGCGTATCGGCTTTGCTGTGAGGTAAGCCAGACGTTGAATTCGGGACAGCGTTCGATCGCAAGCCCTTCGAGCAGTTCGCCGCTGTAGTGCTCTGAGAGGGATTGCAGCTGGTCCACCGTGAGCGTCTCGACCCCCTGTTCCATGGCGGAAGCGACTTCGATCGCGTCCACTAACCAGCCGTCCAGTCGCAGCGCGACCGTATCCACGGACGTGACGACCATATTGCTGTGGGAGTCGCCGAGAAGGCTCCTCAGCTTGCTGAGGCACCAACGAAGCTCTCCTCTCGGGTCATTGGCAGCCTCGTCCCAAAGCAACTCGCACAGCCGGCCACGTTGCGTTGGGCGTTGTGTGAGGGCGAGATAGCCGAGAAGGCCGCACGTTTTCCGTGAGGCCGGCAATACCAGCGGCGCGCCATCCCGTTCAATCGCCAGCGGCCCCAGCATCCGAAGCCGAACGCCGACGGGGTGGGCATGGCATCCCGGGGATTTCGATTCCATGGCCATTTCCACGGTCGCTCCAACGGACGCGGCTCCCAAATGCTTGTATCATTGAATTTATTCGACCGCATCTGGCATTGCACCGGATGTCTCGCCGGGCAGATGGGAGGACAACCATGCTGACCGCAGCAACCATCAGAAGCACACAGGGCCGTGGCCGCCTTTTCGACAGCGTCCTCGATACGGTCGGCGATACCCCGGTGATCAGGGTCAATAATCTCGGAGTCGAGGGCAGGACGATTTACACCAAGGCGGAATTCTTCAACCCGGCGTCGTCAGTCAAGGATCGGCTCGCGCTGAACGTGATCGAGGCAGCCGAGCGCGCCGGCATTCTAGATCCTGGCCAGACAGTGGTAGAGGCGACCAGCGGCAACACCGGTATCGGGCTCGCCATGGTTTGTGCTCAGAAGGGCTATCCGCTCGTGGTGACCATGGCCGACAGCTTTTCCGTCGAACGGCGCAAGCTCATGCGCATGTTGGGCGCCAAAGTGGTGCTGACCCCTCGGGCGCAGAAGGGCTTCGGCATGTATCAGAAGGCGGTTGAGCTGGCGGAGACCCACGGCTGGTTCCTCGCTCGGCAGTTCGAGACCAAGGCTAACGCCGATATCCACGAGAGCACGACTGCACGAGAAATCATCAATGATTTTACCGGTCAGCGGCTGGACGTCTTCGTCACCGGATACGGAACGGGCGGAACGATCACCGGCGTCGCCCGCGTGCTCAGGCGTGAGCGGCCGGAGACACGCATTATCCTCTGTGAACCCGCGAACGCCCAACTGGTCGGCAACGGCGCCGCTCAGCAACGCGCCGCCGGCGGGGCGCCTGCTGCAAGTCATCCGGCATGGGAACCGCATCCAATCCAGGGCTGGACGCCGGATTTCATCCCCGCCGTCCTCCAAGAGGCCATCGATTCGGGCTTCTGCGACGAAATCGTGCCAATCGCGGGCGCCGAAGGCATGGCTTGGACAAGGCAGCTCGCCCAGAGGGAAGGCATCTTCACAGGCATTTCCGGCGGATCAACGTTCGCGGTCGCGCGCCGCATTGCGGAACGAGCGGCGGCCGGTTCGGTCATCCTGTGCATGTTGCCGGACACTGGAGAGCGTTACCTCAGCACGCCACTGTTCGACACAATCGAGGAGGACATGAACGAGGAAGAGCTCGCTTTGTCTCGATCGACCCCGAGTTGCCAGTTCGCGGTCGCGGCCGCCTGAGACTCCAGCGATGCGACACCAATCCCAGCGAGCGGGCACATCCCTGGAAGAAACGCTCGATCCGAAGGACTGGACCGATGCGCAATCCGTGGCACACCGCGCCGTCGACGACGCGATCGCTTATCTCCGAGACGTTCGCGATCGTCCAGTCTGGCGAGACATGCCAAGCGAGGTCAGAAAGACGTTCAAGTCGCCTCTGCCGCATTCCCCCACGCCGCTCTCCGAGGTCTACCGCGAGGTCTCCGAAACGTTGATGCCCTATCCAATGGGCAACATCCATCCACGCTTCTGGGCCTGGTACATGGGGGCGAGTAACTTCACCGGAGCGCTGGCTGACTTTCTGGCTGCGGTTCAAGGGTCCAACCTGGGCGGTGGTAATCACGCCGCAGCACTTGTCGACGAGCAGGTCGTCGACTGGTGCAAGGAGATGATCGGCTTCCCGGCTTCGGCGAGCGGCACTTTGGTAAGCGGCGGATCAATGGCCAACATTATCGCCTTGATCGTCGCGCGCAATGTCAAGGCGGGCATCGACGTGCGTGAGCACGGCGTTGGAGCAACCGAGCGGCCGCTCCGATTTTATGCATCCGACCAGATCCACAGCTGCCACCGCAAGGCTATCGAAGCGATGGGGCTTGGAAACTGCGCGCTTCGACGTATCCCAACTGGCGATGATCTGCGCATCGACCTCGGCGCACTCGCTATCGCAATCGAGCGAGACCGCGCCGCCGGCTTTCAGCCAGCCTGCGTGATCGGGACCGCAGGGACCGTCAACACCGGCGCGATCGATGATCTTGAAGCGCTCGCCGACCTCGCGGCACAGGAGAACCTGTGGTTCCACGTCGACGGCTGCATCGGCGCTCTTATCGCCATAGCGCCGGACAATGCCCATCGTGTTCGCGGCTTGGAGCGCGCCGATTCCGTCGCACTCGATCCCCACAAGTGGCTGCATGCGCCGTTCGAGGTCGGGTGCGTAGTGGTCCGCGACGCCGCCGCCCATGTGTCGAGCTTCTCGATGGACCAGGAATATCTCGAAAAAACTCCGCGTGGAATTGCATCCGCACGGTGGCTCCACGAGTATGGCTTGCAGACGAGCCGCGGGTTTCGCGCGCTCAAAGTCTGGATGGCTCTAAAGGAGCATGGTGCCGAGAAATTCGGGCGGCTCATCGATCAGAATATCGCCCAAGCTCATTACCTCGACGGTTTGATCGCCTCGGAGCCGTGCCTCGAGATTGTCGCACGAACCTCCATCAATATCGTTTGCTTCCGCTATCGTGCGCCGGCCCTCGGCGAAAAGGCCTTAAAGGGTCTAAACCTCGAAATCATGATGCGGCTGCAAGAGGACGGCATTGCGGCCATCTCGGACACGACCGTCCGTGGAAAGCACTCTTTGAGAGTTGCGATCAACAACCATCGCACACGGCGTTCTGATCTCGATCTTCTGGTGCGGGAGATCGTCCGCCTCGCGGGACATCGAACTTTGCTATGAGAGCGGAGGAGCAATAGGTCAGCGTCTGCATAGCATTGCGAGGGCATGACCATGGATATTGGCGATTGGCTGCGAAGCATCGGGCTCGGACAATACGAAGTTGCCTTTCGCGATAATGAAATCGATGACAGTATTCTTCGAAGCCTGACGGCTGACGATCTGAAGGACATCGGAGTAACTTCTGTCGGGCACCGCCGCAAGATTCTGACTGCGATCACGGAGCTGTCAGGGGCGGTCACGGATTCCCCGCCAGAGGCGAAAGCCGAGGGCCGGCCTCTCATCCCAGATGCGGTCGAGGCCACGGCAGAGCGCCGCCAGTTGACGGTCTTGTTCTGCGACCTGGCCGGATCGACCGCCATGTCAACTCGCCTCGATCCCGAAGACATGCGTGAAATCATTCGGGATTACCAGGACGTCTGCTCAGGCGTGATCGCGCGGTACGACGGCTTCGTCGCGAAATTTATGGGCGATGGTGTACTCGCATATTTTGGCTTTCCTCGCGCCCACGAGGATGACGCCGAACGAGCTGTGCGGGCCGGGATCGATCTTGCCGATGCAGTCGCCAGGCTTCAGACGTGCGGTGGAGAAGCATTGAAGACGCGCATCGGCGTCGCGACGGGAATCGTCGTGGTTGGAGACCTCGTCGGTCAAGGATCTGCACAGGAGCAGGCCGTCATTGGCGACACCCCCAATCTGGCGGCGCGCCTGCAGATCTGCGCCGGGGTCGGCGGCATCCTGATCGCCGACCAAACGCGTCGTTTGCTCGGCGACGCCTTCGAGCTGAAGCCGATCGAGCTGAACGATGTCAAAGGGTTCGATGCGCCCGTCCGCGCCTGGGCGGTGTTGCGCGAAGCCGAGACAGAGACCCGGTTCGAAGCGTCCCGATCCAGCCCCATGACGCCGTTCATCGGACGTGAGCCCGAAGTCGCGCTGCTCATCGAGCGATGGCGGGACGCGTGTTCGGGCGAAGGCAAGGTCACCTTGCTTTCGGGGGAGGCGGGGATCGGCAAGTCACGCATCTTGGCCACGCTGCTCGAACGCATCGCCGAGGAACCACATCTAGCGATCCGCTATCAATGTTCTCCCCACCACATCAACGATGCATTCTACCCGATTGTCAGCCAGATCTGGCGGACCGCCGAACTTGCGAGCGCAGAGTCTTCCGAGGTGCGACTTGAGAAGCTGGAGACAATGGCCCGCCGTTCGCGGCTCGAGCCGAAGGAGGTCGTTCCGCTTGTGGCGTCGCTATGTTCGGTTCCGCTCGAAGGCCGCTATGTCGAGCTTGAGATGACGCCTCCTGAACAGAAAGAGCGTTTGATCAGTGTATTGCTCGCGCTTCTTGAAGGTCTGACCAGAGAGGCACCGATGCTCGTGCTGCTCGAAGACGCGCATTGGATCGACCCGTCGTCGCTCGAAGTGTTCAATCGTCTGGTCGACAGGACGCCCGGCCTGCGAGCGCTGCTGATCATCACATTTCGCCCGGAATTCGTCGCCCCGTGGCTTGGTCAAGCCCATGTCCATTCGCTGGCATTGAGCCGCTTAGGACGGCGACACGCCCTTGCCCTAATAGATCGCCTCACCGGCGGCAAGGCGCTGCCGGCGGAAGTTCTGGAGCAGATCGTTGCGAAGACGGATGGCGTCCCGCTTTTTGTCGAGGAACTGACAAAGACCGTGCTCGAGTCCGGACTTCTTCGCGAAGCCAACGGCGCCTATGTGCTGACCTCCGTGCTTACGCCGCTCGCGATTCCATCGACCCTTCAGGACTCGTTGATGGCACGGCTCGATCGTTTGGCTCCGATCAAGGAAATTGCACAAATCGGCGCGACGATCGGCCGTGAGTTCTCCTTTGATCTTCTAGAAGTAGCGTCGCCGGTTCAAGGCGTTGCGCTTCAGGATGCGCTTGGCCAGCTAGTGGCTGCAGGGCTTATCTTTCGGCACGGAGCGCCGTCCGAAGTGACCTATGCGTTCAAGCACGCACTTGTCCAGGAAACGGCCTATGGCTCTCTCCTCAAGAATCGCCGGCAGCAGATGCATCAACGGATCGCTGAAAGCCTTCGCGACCGCTTTCCGGAGCGAGCCGAACGCGAGCCGGGCCTCGTGGCGCATCACTTTACCCGGGCGGGATTGCCGAAGATAGCAATCGAATGGTGGAGTCGCGCCGGAAATCGGGCGATGCGGCGCTTTGCCAACCAGGAGGCCGCCCTGAGCTACGTAAACGGCCTGAACCTGATGGCGGAGCTGCCGCCTGGTGAGGAACGCAATCGGCAAGAACTGGGGTTCCGGCTCTCGTTGGGCCCGGCGCTGCTCGCAGCGCGCGGCTACGCGTCGGACGAGGTCGACCGAAATTACCAGGAGGCCAGCCGGCTCGCCGAGTCCTTGTCAGACAGGGAGGCTGAATTTACGAGCGAGCGCGGGCAGTGGCACTACCTGTACGACCGGGGCCAACTCGATCGCGCCTTGGCGATTGCCGAGCGCTTGTGTGCCATTGGGAAGGAGGATCCGAGCGCAGAGAAAAGCAGCCTGGCGTTTCGGGCTTTGGGCTCGACCCTTATGAGCAAAGGCGAATTTGTACGCGCGATCGAAGCGTTCGAGCAAGTCATGAGCCACGGCCGCCAGGCGCCAATTGGGTCGTGCTTTGCGCATCACGGCGAGGAGCCGCACGTCGTCGCGTTGCAGTACAAGGGGCTGTCACTCGCGGTTCGAGGTTATGCCGACACGGGCCTTGCCTCGGCACAGTCGGCGCTGTCGTTGGCCAAGACCTTGAATTTTCCCCTCATGGTAGCTTTCGCTTCGGGCGTGGTCGGCATGGTCTTTATACTCCGTCGTGACTACCGGTCCTGTGTCACCCTCATGCGGGAGCAGATCGACTATTGCTCCGAGCACGGTTTGGTTTTTTGGTCCGCCGCGCACGAGATTCTTCACGGCGCTTCACGGGCCTGTCTCGACGGCAACCCGGAGGGCGTTACGCAGCTAGAGGAAGGTATCCAAAGCTGGAAGAAGACTGGCGCCGCGCTTCATATCCCGACGTGGTTGTCCTATCTCGGCGAGGCGGCGCTCTGTGTTGGCAATGTCGAGAGCGCTGAGGAAGCCGTGCGCAAGGGGATCGACATGTCCGAGAAGCATGGCGATGCCTTCGCTCTTGCGGATCTGAGAAGGCTCGCCGGCCGCGTGCTTCTGCGGCAGGGGCGTCAGGATGAGGCGCGTCATTCGTTCGAGGCGGCCGTGGAGATCGCGCACCGGCAAGACGCGGGATTATATCTGCTGCGGGCCAGCCGTGACCTGGCCCGGCTTGTTGCTGATGGCGACAGCTTAGCCGGTGCTCAAGAGATCCTGTCGCCGATCCTCGCGAGGGTCCCTGAACATCGGGCCGGCTCGGATTTCCAGGAAGCTTCCGAGCTGCTCTCCACGTTGTCGATCAAGCCAGCCAAGGCCTCTTGAGAAACCAAGTGTGGTTCGCTGCTTGGTTTGAATCGGCGCGGCTTTGACCCCGCGTATTACTGCACCTGCAAACGTTACCCTGACGGTGCCATTGCCTATGACGACCGCAAAGACAAGAAATGGTTGGGGCAGGACATCGCTGGTGGCCGAAATCCAACCCTCCTTGAGTCCTTGAGGGACAAGTTATGAATGTAAGGGTCTTTGCTAGGAATGGTCGCTATATCAGTTGTAGTCGCGACATTGGTTCTCACTTGCACCAAGGATGCGAACACCTTTGGTTTCGTTGGCCTCCTTATTGCAACCCGGCCATCGTTGTGATCACGGTTTACCGTTATGCTGAAAGAATGCGATCGTATTCGGTGACCAAGTCCGTCCGGGGTCAAAATTCGAAGAACTCAGGTCGAGCAAAATTGGTCCGCTCTGATGCGATGAGCGGACGCTTCTCAGAGGCGGCGCAGCTTCGCTGATGGCAGAAGCGCACTATTGTGGCGGCGAGCAACTTGATATGAGTAAGGCGTGGCACTCTAGAATGGGAGGGCCGAATGACCATCCGGACCGTGTTATTGGCTATTTGCGTTCTGCTTAGTAGTGCATTCCCGTCGTTTCCAAGGGCAGTTCTCCGGTCAAAGACGACGCCTGGAATCCTGAGCACATCAGCGTTCTTCCCCTTGAAGTGCGACAATACATCTCTGGAATTTGCAAGGGGCCGGCCCAGGCGCAGCATGACTTTGCAACGTACCTTCCGTCCGACAAGCGCTGGCGCATTAACCTCGAATACCTGCGCTGCGATGGCTTGGGTAAATTTCGCCACGGAAGCCTGTGTCTGGACGTCGATTTCGTTGCGGTAGGCGGTCATTTCCGGCTTGCCAACAAACAAATTAGAGGTTGCGGCTTCTGAAGTCGAATGGCCTAGAAATTGACGTTGAAGCCAAGCCTGCTGTCGCTCGAAAACGATGAGTCGAGCGAACCGCCGCCTGCGGTGCGGCAGGCGAGCACCATGCCGTGCGCAAGCTGGATATAGAAGGACCAGCGAAGCGTGCCTGCCCGGATAACGTATCCTGGTCGATGCCGTCATAGGTGCGCAGAAGCTGCAACAACGATTGCTCGACCGAGCGCATGGTGCCGTCGTAGGACTAATCGACGACGGCTCGATGTGGCTGTCCCCGACAATCCGGACCGCGTCTCCGGCTGGTGAAAGGGATCCGGGTGTCACCTGGCCCCACTCTACAGCCTAGTCTTCCTTTCGGATTCCTAGGTCTTGTCGTTCGACCCCTTTCGCGACGGGGAGTTGCCAACCGCGCCTGATCGCCATGACGCGGAGCAGGAAGCACGAAATCAGCGCGATTGTCGTCACCGCGGCGATCGGGAGCTGCAGCATATGACCGATCACCACGATGGCTGCCGCGACCAGCGCCGCGACCGCGTAGAGATCGGCACGCAGCACGGTCGGAATCTCGGCGAGCAGCACGTCTCGGATCATGCCACCGCCGATCCCCGTGACCACGCCGAGTACTGTCGCCATCACCGGATTGAGTCCGAACGACAGCGCCTTCGATGAGCCTGTGACGGCGAACAGGGCTAGTCCCGCCGCGTCGAAATACAGCACCGCGTTGGATAGGCGCACGATGAGGGGCGAGAAGTAAAAGGTAACAAGACCAGCGAGGAACGACACGCCGAGATATCGCCAGTCACCCATGGCTCCCGGAGGGACGGCGCCGATCAGGAGGTCACGGGTGATGCCGCCCGAGTTCCCCGCCGCGAAGGACAAGACCATGACCCCGAACAGGTCCAGCCCGCGCTTGGTCCCCGCCAAGGCCCCGCTAAGCGCGAAGACGAAAGTCCCGGTCAGGTCGAGCACCATAGGCAGCTTGTCCATCAGCGTTTCTCGCCTTCAGCTAGAGCTGGCTGGTCGATCCCGCGGTTAGCACCACCTATCCCGGTAGCCAAGCGCGGGCCGCAACGACCAGCGCTTCGACGCCGGTCCGCAGTGTCGGATGGAGAACGGGCGCGAATTTGGGACTGTGGTTCACGGGAAGTTCGTTGATCTTGTTCGACTCCTTGGCCTTCGCATAGATTTCCGGATCGGTGCCGCCGACGAACCAGAAGACTGAGGGCACGCGCCATTCTGACCCGAACGATCCGAAGTCTTCGCTGGCAGGGGCAGGCCCTGTCGCCCGGACCCGATCGGCGCCAAAGTGTTCCCGTAATGCGTCCACCACCCGACTGGTGGCCTCGTGGTTGTTCACGTTCAGAGGGTATCGGTCGATGGTCGTGATCTCCGGCGGCCGCGGCGCTCCCGAACCCGCCGCTTCGGCATTGGCGATCCGCTCGATTGCAGCCAGCATCCGTGAGCGCACTCCGGCATCGAAGGTCCGGACGTTGAGCTTGATAATGGCCTCGTCGGGGATGACGTTTTCCTTGGTACCTGCTTGCAGGACTCCCACCGTCAGTACGGCCGCGTCGGCGGCGGCCAGTTCGCGCGATACGATGGTCTGCAGGCGCAGTACGGTCGAGGCTGCCATCACGACCGGATCAATGCTGGCCTGCGGCATTGATCCGTGCGCGCCTCGCCCAAATAGACGTATCTGCAAGCTGTCCGCCGCCGATGTGATCGCGCCGGCGCGGCCGGCGACCGTCCCGGAAGGGCCAACCATGACGTGTTGGCCCAGAATCACGTCCGGTTTCGGAAAGCGCTTGAACAGACCGTCGTCAATCATGGCTTGCGCGCCTTCACCCGTCTCCTCCGCGGGCTGGAAGACCGCCATGAGCGTGCCCCGCCAAGAGGTCTTGGCATCCGCCATGAGTTTGGTTGCTCCCGCAAGCCATGTGACGTGCATGTCGTGACCGCACATGTGCGACACCGGCACCGTATTGCCGTCCTTGTCCGTCGCCGTAGCCTTGCTCGCATAGGCAAGACCGGTCGCCTCCTGGATCGGCAGCGCGTCCATGTCGGCGCGCAGCATGACCGTGGGTCCCTCACCGTTTCGGAGAAGTCCAACGACACCGGTTTTACCTATACCGGTCGCCACTTCGTAGCCGGCGGCGCGCAGCCGGTCCGCGGCCAATCCCGCGGTGCGAGTTTCCTGCATTGAGAGCTCCGGATGCGAATGTACATCCTTGTAGAGGGCTTCCAGATCGGGAAGCATGCCGTCCAGGGCTTGCAGCGTTTTGGTCTCGCTCATAGTTCCGATCCTCGTGAAATTTGGCCCAGCCAGAGCTTGCGGCGGTCCGGCCCCTTTTCGCTACTTGGTCTTGGCTACGATCCAAGCCTCAAATGCATGCATGAACTGCTGCAGGAACTTGCGAGTCCCCTCGTTGACGAGCTTGCCATCAGCGTCGAAGAGCTTGTCGGCTCCGCCGAGATAAGCTTCCGGCTGCGGCATCGCAGGCACGTTCAGAAACACCAGAGACTGCCGCAAATGGTGGTTAGCACCGAACCCGCCGATGGCGCCTGGCGAAGCGCTGACGACCGCTCCGGGCTTGACGTTCCAAGCACTCTTGCCGTACGGGCGCGATCCGATATCGATCGCGTTCTTCAATGCGGCCGGCACCGATCGGTTGTGCTCCGGCGTGACGAAGAGAATCGCATCTGCAGCCCTAATGCGCTCACGAAAGGAAGTCCATACAGGAGGCGGCGCGTGATCACTACCTTGGTTGTAGATCGGGAGCTGGCCGATTTCGACCTCGCTAAGGTTCAACGATCCGGGTGCGATCTGGGCAAGCGCATTCGCCAACTTCCGGTTGAGAGAATCCTCGCGGAGGCTGCCGACGATCACTGCGACGTCGCGAGTTTCGTTCATGCAGGAATTCCTTCTTTGTTTGCCGGCCCCATCGCGCCATCAAATCGTGGCGGGTCTTCCCCGGCCCCTTATCCGGTAGCCAAAATCGCGCTCCTGTGCGCGCGGGCTCGAGACGAGCAGCACGTCTTGGTCCAATCGATGCGGACGCAACTCGCACCCGAATGTGTCAGCGGTGTTGACCTCATTGGCCGTCTTCAGCGGCGTTGTTCCATGCGGCCGAGAATACTGACGCTGCTCGATAGCCTTCGCAACAGCGACATTGATTTAGATTACCCGCGCTTCCTCGAGCTTTCTCTAATGAGCTTCATGGGCGCTCGTTCAAGCGAGAGCTCAAGCACAACGCAAACCTGCGTCAGACAAAGCAGCTCGAGATCGACTGGCTGGGCAAAAATGCTTACACGACAATCCGAGAGATCGAACATCGGGCTCGCGATGCAACCGCGAGGCCAGAACGTCGCACTGGCGCGGATTGTCTTGACAAAGTACTCGTCCAACCAGGGGATGCGCTAACTCGTCGAACGGAGTCACATTCAGATGGCAGCTAAGGGCCAAGTCCTCGTCCATGGCGGTCCAACGACGCCGCTCTCGATTTGCAAGCAGTGCTCGCGTTGTAGAGCAGAGCCAATGCATCAGCCCTCCATAGTCCCGGGACGTGCGCGGGTTCGACACAATGGTACTCGTGCCAATCGGACTTATTGCCGCCATGACCTTCAGTGTCGAGATCGCCCTGCGCTTCCCGCTCACGTACACACTGGACGGCGGCAACCGCTCGTCTAGCCGGACGGCGTATGCTGCCGTCCGGGTCCGCTTTCTCTCGCCAACATCGTTGATCTTAAGATTGTGCCTCACGGAAGGAGAGCACTTTGCCTATGCCGTTGCCCGAGATTCGCTATCACGACATCTGAATACCGACGCTTGGACAGCATCGCTCGTATCGCTGCGGGTCGCGGTGACATCAACGCCCTGTTTCTCCGGGGCGAGCTCACCCGAGCCACGTGTATCCCCGACGAGGAGAACGATCCTGACTTCCTCAGGACGCGCGTCAGAATGGGATCGTGGGTAACCTACTGGACTGAAGCGGGCACGAGCGGTCTGCCTCACGGCACCCGCTAGCTCGTCTACCCTGATCAGTATAAGTATTCGAAGTGGCATCTCTCAGTGCTGTCGCCGCTGGGCGCAGCACTTATCGGGCTGCGTATCGGGAGCCAAATGCCGTTCTTCGGCAACGGAAGCATGCACCACGTGCGCATCGAGAGCGTGGACAAACCGTCGTCGAATGTCGTGCCACTGTTTTTAAACAGGCCGGCAGGCATGGGGCACAACAGACTACCGCCGGATGATGAACCTGACGGGCCAACCGCAGCGTAACCTGGATAGGAGTTCGCAGTGGGAAGAAGAGCGCCATGTCGGTGTTAGTGCCGAGAAATTGACGACAGCCGACATGCACCGTACGCACTAGCTAAGTCAGCCGGTCGGGACTGGCCTAGGAGTGGAGAACTAGAAAGGAGATTGGATGATAAGGCCGCCTTTACATGTGAATCGGCTCTGAGAGGACGGTGGCAGCTAATGACGGGTGGGCCGCGTCGCAGGAGGACGACTCCGCTCGATCCGAAGCCATCCGGCGGCTGGTCGAGATGGGCTGAAGGCGAGGATATCAGCCATTCTGATGACCGGCTCGGTGTCTCGATTGAACGTGCAATCAGCGGCCGAGCGGCAGTTGAACGACTAATAGTCACCCAACACCGCATTCAGCGGATGTCGCGCCGGGTCGGTTGGGTGGCGGCTGGCCTCGGCATTTTGCTCCTTGGCATCCTGCTCACGCAGCTTTTCGGGGTCAATCCCTAAGACTTTCACCGCCCCTTGCGCTCGCCCTGCGGCTGCGGGAACGTGGGACCACTGGTCATTCCCGCAAAGGCGAGGAGTTGATATGGCACACACCTTTCATTTTGACATGGTCCGAAAGCTGATTGCCGTTGCAATGGTTCTAGGCAGCACCAACGCTCAGGCGCAAAACTGCCGACAATATCCCCCCGGCCCCTTCCGCCTTCAGTGCGCCGAAGCAATCCATCCGCAGCTCGAAGCAAAGAGAGAAAGGTGCAAAGAGGAGGCCATATCGAAGGGCCTCAGCCGGAGCGCGCTAGATTCCGGCATGAAAGACTACGTGCATGCGTGTATGCAGCGTCGATAGCCCCTTCCGGGGCGCCTCGGCGCGTCCGTGATCTAGTGGATTGCGGGGATGCCGGGTTGAGATCGAGGGCGCCATCTGGGAGCCGATGAAGATCCAAGCCAAAACGGGGAAAGGTCTTGCTGTCTTTGGCAAGTAACCTAGGCAATCCTGATTGCGCGCTAGCCTGAGGTTGCGGGATGGCTTTCGCTCATCACAGAACTAGAGTTGAGCCCTTCTTAAATGACGACTTCCATACGGAAGACCTGATCAAGCTATTTCTTTACGTAAGCATGGAAGCCGAAATGTAGACGGTAAGAGGACTTGGCCACTTTATAGGCCATTCTGATGAGCGTGAGTCCGGTGTTACGACCGACATGGCAAAGGAGAGCAGGTCCACAACGCCGGCGGCAGGTATTCGCGGCTGCATCCGGCTTTTTCAGCGGCGGCCGTGATGGTGCCGACGTCCCCGTGCGCCATGGCGTCGATCGCGGCCATGATCTTCTTGCTGATGCGCTTGGGCTTGGCCTGCTCGTCAGTCATGGCAATTGCCTTCCCGATCCGGCGTCACTTTCGGTGGTCGGCGTAAGCGGCGCCACGGCGATTGCCGCCGCTCCGGGGTTTCTTCGACAACCCCCGCTCGCTTGAAATGAGCACGGCACCGGCGCCGACACCCTAGCCGTTATCAAATCTCCTCCCAGCAACGCCAAGTGACAGCCATGCCAAGCCTAGCGTGCCGATTACGGCGGTTGCGCTGTTGGACCCGATGCGGTCAGCAAGCCATCCCAACCAAAAGAAGCCAATCGGACCGATACCGATGCAGCTGTAAGGACACCCAGTAAGCGCGAGCGCGTCCCGGCGGCCAGCAAGCCAGCGCGCAATATGGGTGTTTTCCCTAAAAGACGCGGGCGCAACGGTTCGGCGGCGATCATATCCGATCCGGTCCCACAGACACGCGGGTTCTCGTGCGATTATTCAGATCAACGATCTATTCTCGCATAACGCGACGAGCCTCTTCGGACCACGTGGTGTTCGAGTCCGCATTCTTGTCGTTTGCGGCCAGGAGCATCGGGTTCCTTCATGAGAAGTCGCTGCATCAAGCGGGAGAACCTCCTTTGAGCGTAAATCAAGAAAACGGTTTGGACGGTGAACGTTGATCGCAAGCGGCAGCTGGCATCGTGTGGGGGCGCCGGCATCGCGGCATGGAAGCGCGGCGACTGCCCTAATTCTTGGATGGCGGTCAGGTTCGCCTCTAGCCTGGATCGACCCCGCAGCGGCATGAAATCGCGCGATAGCTACGCCGTCGGTTCCACTGAGCTACGCTGGCACCGCAACCAAGCAACGGAGTTCGAATGCTGTTTTCACGGACCGAGTGCCCTGCTATTCTCGCCGCTCGCAGTCTGTCCGGGAGGCCACAATGAGATGGTTTGACTGGCTGTTTGGAAGCGCGGCTCAGCCGACAAAAGGGCTCTTCGCGAGATTTCGACGGAAGTCAAAGGCCGCAACCGATCCCGATCTTCTCAAGATCGCCAAGGATCGAAAGGGACACGTTTCGCGCAGAGCCGTAAGGGACGAATACAACAAGCTCGTCCTGGAGAAGTACGCGCACGATAAGGCGTGACTACTTCATCCCAGTGGTCCGGACGGTACCATCTCAGTCCCTAACGACGCGACGCGATGCGCGAGTGCGAGGAGCACGGCTGGACCCAGGACCGCGCCAACCCCACCTGGCACCCGAGGTCCCTCCGGATGTCGCGGAAATCCGCGAGGTACTGAATTCGATCGGCAATCCTGCCGGGTGTCCGCCCGAGGGGACCTTAGGCTTCAAGTTCTCGCAGAATGCGCTCACGGTCCTGTTCGTGAAGCGTCGCTTCCACCGCATGGCGGCGAGGACGGCATGCGCGTCGGCCGTGTCATGCCGCGGCTCAAGGATTCTCACCGAGCCAAGCGGGCTTTTCCCTCATCGACCTGGCGCTCGGCTGTCTCCAGATGCCGTTTCATGGCCGTTCTCTCGCTCTGCACCACACCTCCGGAACCAGCCGCACCCTAACTCCTTTCGGTCAGGTCGATCAGCATGTCATGGTTCACGTTTGCCGCGCTATGCAAAAAGTTTAGATGCGCACGAGGGAACCCCGGGAGACTACAGCGCTCGAGGTGTTCTGCCGGCTCGCCGCCGGGCTAGCGGAGCGGCCATACGCCTAAACCCCCTGTCTCTCCGCAGACACTACTGGGAGTAAGCGTAAGCGTGCCTCGCCCTCCTCCGCCGCATCTTCTGGAGACATTTATCTGCCGCTGGAGGACTTTGGGAAGCGCGCCGGGCTGTTCTTGGCGCCAGACCGACGAGCAGGACACCGACCACGAGACCGTGCTGCGGGACCTGATCTCGGGCGGATACCTTATCCCGTGCAGATCGTCGTCTTCAACGCCATGGAGACCTGGTACCACGATTGCCACCCAGAGCATCGCGGACGCACTCGCCGAGCGAGCCGCCCGCGATGCGATTGACCTCTCGCCCGCGCTCGAGGCCTTCGTTCGAGCGAATGGCTTAAATTCGTTTGACTTCCAACTGGCGCTGCCGCTGCGCTTTCCATCCCGGCCCTGAAACTAGGCCGTGCTGCGGCACGCAAGTCGAACATGACATTCTGCGCTCGATTCGAGAACATTCGGTGGGTCTGCGGGGCTCACCCCGATCAGCCCATGTTCGGCCATCGCGCCTGTGCGTGGGGAAGTAGCGCAACATCAGGCGGAGGTCCGCTCTCCGCGCTAGAGCGGACCAGATTTGCTCAACCTGAGTTCTTCGCGTTTTGGACCCAAAGCAGACTTACCAGCGTAGTCCGTTGAAGGGGATCACTTCGCCGAGCGCCCATTTGCCGCGGGACGAGCAGTTAGCCTAGTCGCTTGGCAAAGAAGTGATCCGCGGACCTCGGTCATGCGTTCTAACTACGAAAAGGCCCTTGTCGAGCTACTATGGTCGCTGCTATCCGAGCTTTAACTGTGCCAATCCGGGCCAAGGCTGGCGTGCCTCGCGGGGTTGTCGCGCGGCTGCCGACCAGTGCGAGCAAAGGGCCGAAGGCGAAGGTGGACTGGGCTGACTTGATCGGACGCGTCGCCTCTTCCGGTGACAGAGATGCCTTCAAACGCCTATTCGAGCATTTCGCGCCTCGCATCAAGGGATTGATGCTGAAGGCAGGGTGCAGTGCGGACGAGGCCGAGGAGATCGCCCAGAGCTCAATGATCGCCGTGTGGCGGAAGGCGAGCCAGTTCGATCCGTCGACATCAGGGGCCGCAGCCTGGATCTTTACGATCGCACGGAACTTGCGGATCGACATGTTCCGCAGCAAGGCGCGGGCGGAGCGCGTGCGGGGCGTTGCCGAGCTGCCGGATACGCCGGATCCCGCCGAACCGGTCGATGCGGCCATTTCACGCGTTCAGGATGCTGCCCGGATCACGTCGGCCATCGAGCGGCTATCGGCGGAGCAGTCAAGGGTGGTGAGACTTTCGTTCATCGAGGAAAGGCCGCATCCGGAAATCGCAGGCCTGCTTGGAATTCCGCTCGGAACGGTGAAGTCGCGTATCAGGCTGGCGATGAGCCGCCTGAGAGAGCTATTGGACGAAGAAGCATGACCATCAGCCATCATCCGCCGGAAGATCTTCTGGCCGACTTTGCCGCCGGCAGGCTGGAAGAGGCCCACCACCTTGTCGTGGGGGTGCATGTCGCTGAATGCGTCCGCTGCGCCCGGTTCGTGCGTGCGATGGAGCAGCTTGCGGGCTTGGCACTCGGGGAGGTCGCTCCGGTGCCGGTAGCATCGGATGCATTCGAGCGCGTGCTGGCCCGGATCGACGACGCCGCCGAACCGAGAGCTGCGCCGCCCTCGACCGAGACGTTCGCAATGGTGCGAGACGTTCCACCGGCGCTGCGGAACTACCGCGTCGGCAAGCCCAGGCGCGTTGCGCCAGGTCTGAGCATGCGGCCGATTGAGCTGTCCGGCGCAGGTAAGGCACGGGCCTTCCTGCTAAGGTCCGCGCCGGGCACGCGGATGCTCGAACACACGCACACCGGTACCGAGTTGACTCTCGTGCTGGAAGGCAGCTTCAGCCACGAGGGCGGCCGTTTTGGCCCTGGCGATTTCGACTATGGCGATGACGAGGTCGATCATCGACCGATCGTCGGCGACGATTGCCCATGCCTCTGCCTGGTTGCGATGACAGGTGATCTGCGCATGAACGGTCTGCTTGGCCGGCTGATCGGGCCATTTGTGCGGCTCTGATCTTCTTCAGTCCCTCTCCCGCGGGGTGATCCGACCGCGATCCCCAAGCGTTTCAAAGCCGAACGCAAGGGAGACGGGACATGGCCTGCTCACGTCGGGCAACACAGGTACAGAGCGACGGATTGCCCGAACTGCTCGCCGGTGTGTCACGCGGCGACGCTCGAGCTTTCTCCGCGCTGCACATGATAACTCGGGGCAGACTGCGCAGGATCGCGCTTGCCGTTGGCGTAGCGCCGCATGATGTCGAAGACGTCCTGCAAGAGACCTACCTGAAGATCTGGCGCAACGCCCCTCAGTTCAATGCCGAGCGCGCTCCCGCGATGGCGTGGATGTCCGCGATCGTGCGCAATACCGCGATCGATCATCTGCGCGTCAGAAGACTGCTGACTGACGCGTTCGACCACGCGCTGTCGATAGCGGCCGGCGAGAATCCGTCTGAGACCGACGAACTCGACTACGCCAGTGCCGAACCCCTCGCCTTTGGCGCAATGGCTCGTTTGCCAGAAGATCGCCGCACGCTGGTGGTGCTCGCCTATCTCGAGGGCGAGAGCCGGGCCAATCTGTCACGGCGCTTCGGCGTGCCGGTGGGAACGATAAAGACCCGGCTGCACCGGGCTCTCCTGACGGTCCGCAAGGACTTCCTCGCCGCGTCTGGCACCGCCTGATGGTGAGGGAAAACCCGGCCTTGATCGCCGAGATCATCGAATTTCCGCTGCGCAGGCACGAGGACAACCTTGTGCCAGCGGTCATCAGGCTCGAGGAGATCGTGCGAGAGATCGAACGCATTGCGGTCGAGCAGCCTGCGGATGGTCTGCATCACCTGCTCACTGTGATCGAGCATTTGGGCGACAGGATGGTCGAGACGTCATCGCTATTGCTGGACGACGATGCAAACAGTCGAATCCAGACCGTCTTCACGACGTTATCTGAAAAGATCGCGGAAACCAGGGAGGCATTGGGTGAACTCGGGAACCACTTGCATCCGTGACGGCGCCATCAGCGACGCCAGCCGGGAGCCTTTGCTATTTTGCGGCCATTTGAGCTGTATTCACTGAGCGGCTCGCCGCCTCAAGTCCGCTCAACTCCAAGCGCGGCAGGAAAGCGGACGTCTCCCGAAGTCGCTGAAGAGCCAAACGCGACAAGTTCTAGGCTTTTTCCGCCGCCCCTGATGCCTTCCAATATTTCGTATTGGTTTGCGAGCGCCGAGAGGGTTTTGGCAATGTTCCTAAGCACCGTGGTAGCTTCCGAATTCCATTTGATGAATTCATGCTTCGTTTCCGGCGCTATAGGCGGGAAACGAACGAGCGTTCGCGGGATCAGCTCAGCTCCTGCGCAGACCTCGCGTGAATGACCGTGAGGGTGACGGGGTGAGCATGAAAAGCGTCGCATGGCACTCCACTCCAAGCTTCTAGCAGTTGAGCAGGAGCAGCGACAGATTGAGCACCATCGCGAACGCGAGCCAGGCCGCATAGGGCAGGAAAAGCAACGCCCCCAGCCGGTCTGCGGTCCACTGCCGCCAGATGAATGCGACGATGACGACGAACATTGCAGCGGTCACGCCGAGTGCGACGTCCATGCGATGAAGCGAAAAGAAGATCGGCGACCAGGCGAAGTTTAGGATCATCTGAATCGCCCATTGCCTCATCGAAACGCCGCGCGGCTCTGCCTCGAAAGTGCTATATCCCGCGACGGCGATGAGCAGGAACAGGATCGTCCAAACCGGAGCGAAGACGGCATTCGGCGGATCGAAGGATGGCTTGTTCAGTGCGGAATACCAGGCCCCAGGCCGGTTGAGCACGCCGATCAGAAGCCCCGCGGCGGGAACGAGACAAAGAAACGCGGCGCGGTGATACCAATTCCCGCTTTTGCGGCCTTGCTCCTTCGGCGGCCTGGTTGTGGCGCTCATGATCAGGGCATCATCCTTTGAGCGACGAGAAAGCCCGCCCAGGCGCTGACGCCGGCGAGAACCGATCCCCAGCAGATGTCCGCCACCGACAAGCCGGTCGACCAGCTTCGCAGCGTTGCTTGATTGGTCAGATCGTACGTCGCGTAGGTGAAACAGCCGAGCAGCGCACCGGAGGCAAATGCGCGTAGCGCGCCACCGTCCTGCTGCGCGGGCAGCACCGCGAACCAGATCAGCCCGGCGGGATAGGCCAGATAGAACACCGCGGCAGCGGCCAGATCGGGTTCGGACCGCAACATGTCGCCGAGCACCGGCCGATAGAGCCTTTCGACCATGGTCCTGAGCCAGATCATGTCGAAACCAAAGAAGGTGATCGCGACGGTGAGATACGTGAAGACCAGATTCATACGGCGTTCCCTTCCGCGCTCGCAGTCGCCAGCCTGACGAGGGTGTAACGACCCGAAGGTCGAATCGGATCACCCGACCGGCTCATTCGATCTTGCCGCCCGCTAGCCAGACCGCCTGGTCCCTCGGGGCGCCCGATCAATACGGCGAATGTCTGGGCGGCCACGGGAAGAACGCGCTGGTTCTGGCCTGGTACGCGCCATAGCGCTCGCCTCGCGATCGTAGCATCTGTTCCTCAAGCGGTGGGATGCCGGTCACCCTCACGAGGATCCAGTACATGATGGTTGGTGCCGCGATGCTGGCCCAGCCCCAGGGGTATTGAGGCGACAACGCGATGACGGGGTAGGCCAGCCATCCCAACCATTCGAAGAAATAATTCGGATGGCGTGACCAGCGCCAGACCCCGGTGTCGCAAATCAGACCAGCTTCGGGATGCGAGCGCTTGAAGCGACGCAATTGCTCGTCGGCGATGGCCTCGCCGACGACCGCTACCAGTATGATGAACGCTCCGGCATAGTCCTGTAGTCCCAGGCCGGGGCCCGGAGCGTGCGCGGCGAGAAAAATAGAAAACGGCAGCGGGACCGAGGCCAGCGCCTGGGATTGCAGGAAAAAGAACATGCGGCGGGGCGCTGCGAAGCCCCATTCGCGCGCATAGTTCGCATAACGCGGGTCATCCACACCTGCGGCAGAACGACGCGCAATGTGCGTCCCGAGTCTTGCCGACCAGCACAGTACCAGCCCTGCAACGAGAACACGGCGAGCCTGCGAACCATCGTCGAGAGGCCATAGGGCGACCACGGCGCCGACCAAACCGATCGAATAGGACCAGATGACGTCGACCCAACCCGAATTGCCGGTGCGCTGTCGGACGACCCAAGCCAGCGCCATCAACGCGGAAAGAGCCAGGGTAATGCCGGCTACGATCTGAAAGTGCGGGACAAGCATGCTTCACCGGCGCTGTTTTCCGTTGATACGTCTAACGTATGCACCGGTTTCATCATCGGCTCCAAGCTCGGCGAAGGGGGCGGTGATCCAAGGTGACTCCGCGAGCGTTCTTATTCACGGCCTGCAAAACAGAATGCGGATCGGTGATGAGCCGCGGGAAATGGCTTTGACGCAAAGACGTTTCTTGCTGCTTTGAGGCGACAATAGTGCAAGGGGGCAATGAAAGATGCGCTTGGCAGTGATCGGGACGGGAATTGCAGGCAATGCTGCTGCCTGGCTCCTGTCGAAGCGCTACGCTGTGACGGTGTACGAGCGCGAGCTGCGACCGGGCGGGCATAGTCATACCGTTCAGATCGACTATGATGGCGAAGCCATTGACGTTGACGTCGGCTTCATCGTGTTCAACGAGCTGAACTATCCCGAGCTGACATCGCTGTTCGCGCAACTGGGGGTGAAGACCGTCGAGACGTGCATGAGTTTTGCGATGTCCGCCGATCACGGCCGCTTTGAATGGCGCGGGGGCGGCGAAGGCATTTTGCGAAATGCACGCGGTCTCTTCGCCCAACCGAGCAACCTGGTCTCGCCGTCGCACTTTCGCATGCTGGCCGACGTCGTGCGATTCAACAGGCAGAGCGTCGCCGATTTGCGCGCCGGTCGGCTCGAGAAGATGACGCTCGGTGAGTATCTGCAAACGGAATCGTTTGGCGCGCGCCTGTTCTCCAGATATCTCGGACCGATGGGGGCCGCCATCTGGTCATCCTCGCCGGCGGAGATTCTGTCGTTTCCCGCGGAGAACTTCGTCACCTTCTTCGATAATCACAGGCTCCTGCACCTGGGCCGCCCGCGCTGGCTCACCGTGGCGGGTGGCAGCCGGCGCTATGTCGACAAGCTTACCGCTATGTTCAAGGACGTTATCCGGCTAGGCTGTGCCGTGACGTCGGTCACCCGAACGGAGCATGGCGTGACGATCAGCGACATTCATGGCGGTGTGGAGAGCTACGATGCGGTCGTGATGGCCTGCCACAGCGACCAGGCCCTGGCGGCGCTCACCGACGCCAACGCGGCGGAGAAGTCAATTCTCGGCGCGATCCGCTACAGCCCCAACGCCGTTTATCTGCATCGCGATCCCAGTCTGATGCCCAAGCGCCGGCAGGCATGGGCATCCTGGAACTTCCTGCAATGGCCGCGGCAAACACCTGTCGAGAACGACGTCGCCGTGACTTATTGGATGAACCGGCTGCAGGGCATCGACGATCGCAAGCCGCTGTTCGTCAGCCTCAACCCGCCGCGCGCGCCGGCGTCCGACCTGACCTTTGCAAAATTCAGCTTCGCTCACCCGCTCTACGATATGGCTGCGTTCGCAGCCCAACGACGGCTTCCTGCAATTCAAGGCCGTCGTCGAACATGGTTCTGTGGAGCGTGGACGGGGTACGGCTTCCACGAAGACGGTCTGCGGTCTGGGATCCGGATAGCGGAAGCCATGGGCTGCGAGCCGCCTTGGCGCCAGTCCACGTCATTGCTGGCGCAAGCAGCCGAGTAGCGGCGATGTTCGGGTCGAGACCGCACAGAGACAGAGACGCCGCCGCTCCGGTCGTGCTCTATCGGGGAAAGGTGATGCACGCGCGATGGCGGCCGGTGCAGTATAGATTCACATACGAGGTGATGAACCTTCTAATCGATTTGGACCGACTGGACGGTGCGGACCGACAGTCGCGCTTTTTCGGGGTCAATCGAGCCGCAATCTTCAGCTTCCACGAGCGTGATCACGGAGGCCACAAAGGCGCTAAGCTGAGTCATTATGTGCGGCAACTGGCAACCGAGCGCGGCATCGACCTCTCGGAAGGCCGGGTTCTGCTTCTGTGCTATCCGCGGGTGCTGGGCTACGTGTTCAACCCGCTCTCAATCTACTTCTGCTATAGCGCGAGTGGCGAGCTCGCATTGTTGATCTACGAGGTGCGCAACACCTTCGGGGAGATGCATTCCTACGTCCTGCCGGTCCGAGAGGCGCCCGCTGAACGGGCGATACGCCAAACTCAGGTCAAGGAGTTCTACGTGTCGCCCTTCATGGAAATGGAGATGCATTACCGCTTCAGCATCTCTCGACCGGCGCGGCATGTGCGGGTCAGGATCGTACAGCGGAACGAACAGGGTGCGATGTTTGCGGCCGCCTTTTTCGGCCGACGGCAGCGGCTGACCGGCCCCCGGCTCTTGGCGGCATTCTTCGGTCTGCCGTTTCTCACCTTCAAGGTGATCGCTGCCATCCATTGGGAGGCGTTGCGGCTCTGGATTAAAGGTGTTCCCTACGTAGGGCGGTTGAAACAGCGCGGAAATTGAGATCATGGACCTCGCAGCCAATCATCAGACTGCTCGCTTCGAAGATGTGCCGTTCCTCGCACGGCTCGCCTTGAGGCTTGCTTCGCAGCTAAAGTTCGGCAGTGTGCATGTGCGCCTTCCCGATCGTAGGACCATCGTCTTGAGGGGCGGCGAACCCGGCCCATCCGCCACGATCCAGCTCAACAATTACGGGTTTGCCCGCAGCCTCATCATGGGCGGCGATATCGGCATGGCCGACGCCTTTATTAGAGGCGACTGGACGACGCCCGATCTGACCCAGCTTCTTTATGTGTTCTGTCTCAACGACGACCTCGTCGAGAGCGCCTTTGCCGGCAACATGTTCATCCGACTCTGCCGCAGGATGCTTCACAGAGTACGCCGCAACACGCGAGAAGGGTCACGGCAAAATATCCATGCGCATTATGATCTCGGCAACGAGTTCTTCGCAGCATGGCTAGATCCAAGCATGACCTACTCGTCGGCTCTGTTCTCGGCCGAGACAGCGGACCTTGTGGCCGGGCAACGATTCAAATACGAGCAACTGGCGAAGGACATCGATTTGCGGCCCGGTCAGACGGTGCTCGAGATCGGATGCGGCTGGGGAGGTTTCGCCGAGTTTGCGGCGAAGACGCGCGGCGTCAGCATCTTGGCACTCACCATCAGCAAAGAGCAACACGACTTCGCCCGCCGACGGATTCACGAAGCCGGACTTGCCGAAAAGGTCGAAGTCCGGCTGCAGGATTATCGCGATCAAACGGGTCAATTCGACCGCATCGCCTCGATCGAAATGTTCGAGGCCGTCGGCGAGCAGTTCTGGCCCGCATACTTCCACCAGCTGCATCAACGGCTCAAGCCGGGCGGCCTGGCGGGTGTCCAAACCATCACCGTCCAGGACGCACTGTTCGACAGCTACCGGCGGCGCGTGGACTTCATCCAGCGCTACATTTTTCCAGGAGGCATGCTGCCTTCGGCGGGGATCTTGCGCTCGCTCGGTGAGCGCTTCGACATTCCCATGATGGGCGAGCGCGTCTTTGGACAAGATTATGCCAGGACGATCGCAATCTGGCGAGCAAATTTCGGTCAGGCCTGGGCTGACCTGACCTCGCTCGGGTTTGACGAGCATTTCCGACGACTTTGGGAATACTATTTGTCCTACTCCGAGGCGGGGTTCAAAGCCGGAAAGATCGACGTCCGCCAGTTGGTCTTTGCGCGTCGAGGTTAGAACCTACGATTGCTGTTCTTGTTGCCGGCCCTGGCTCACGCGATTGTTGGCCCGGCGGCCCGCGAAAGTCGCAGCCATCGCGCTCGCCAATAAGCTCGCCAGGATGGCTTGGCGATGATGGCCAGGAATGTACGGTGTCAGGAGCCGGCCGCGCTAGCGGCCTAAGCGAGATCGCGCCGACATTGCCGGCATGACGTAACGATTGGGAGGGCGAACAGCACGTAATGCAGTGCCGGTCGACAGGCGATCAGGACAACCCAAATGGGCCATGCATCTCCAATGCGTGCTGTTGACCGGCACCTGATCCACGGAGGGCATTATGGCCAGCGGTTATGTGTACCGCGCAAACAGGCCGAACACATGGCTGAAGATTCCTCTTGCCAACCCGGAGCCGTCACACATGGCCCGTAGCCGACCTTCTCGCGAAGCACCCAAGCGTCAGCTTTGACCCGTTCCGGACATTATCGCTTTCAAGCGGGGGTTCGATCACCCGATTATTGTGGTAATTTGCCCGCATAGACCCTTTAAGCTATGGAAGCTGGTTGGGGAGCGCGTCTTGACGCAGCCTATCGACACTCAGCGCAGGCTGGTCGCCATTTTCGCGGCGGATGTTGAAGGTTATAGCCGCATGATGGGAACCGACGAGGTCGGGACCCTCCGAGCCTTGAGCGAAAGACGGGTCATCCTCGACACACTTATCTCATCCCACCGAGGCCGCATTGCCAACACTGCGGGAGACAGTGTCTTGGCTGAGTTCGGCAGTGCTGTGGATGCCGTTCAGTGTGCCGTGGCAGCTCAGGCGGCCCTCGCGGAGGCCAATGCTGGGGCCGCACCCGACCGACCTATCAACTTCCGGATCGGCGTTCATGTTGGTGACGTCATGGTCAAGGACGGCGACCTCTTCGGTGATAGCGTCAATGTCGCTGCTCGCCTTCAAACGCTTGCCAGTCCGGGTGGCGTCTCGATGTCCGGCGCGGTTTACGACCATGTCCGCAAGATACTACCATTCAGCTTCGCTGATCTCGGCGCTCAACAGGTCAAGAACATCGAGGATCCGGTTCAGGCTTATTCGGTGACTGCCCTGAAATCCTCCGCAACTCCGGATGTCGCGAGAGCTTCGCCGCATAAGCAGCCCCTTGCGCTGCCCGACAAGCCTTCTATCGCCGTGCTCCCGTTCCAGAACCTAAGTGGCGACCTGGAGCAGGAGTACTTCGCCGATGGAATGGTCGAGGAGATCACCACCGCGATCGCTCGGCTACCGTGGCTGTTTGTAATCGCTCGCAATTCGAGTTTTACCTACAAAGGCAAGGCAGTCGATGTGAAGCAGGTGGCGCGCGAATTGGGCGTGCGTTACGTGATGGAAGGCTCGGTGCGCAGGGGTGGCAACCGGATGCGCATTACCGGACAGCTGATCGATACCGCATCAGGCACGCATATCTGGGCTAACCATTTCGATGGAGCGCTCGAGGACATTTTCGAGCTTCAGGACCAGGTGGCGAGCGGTGTCGTCGGCGCGATCGAGCCAAGATTGTACCGCGCCGAGATCGAGCGGGCCTCGCGTAAGCCGACCGCGATCCTTGACGCTTACGATCTTTACCTTCGTGCTTTGTCGCAAGTGCATAGAATGACGCCAGAAACGCTCACGGAAGCGATTTCGTTATCCAAAAGGGCACTGCAACATGATCCCTCGTATGCAGCCGCAGCGGGATTGGCAGCTTGGTGCCGCGGCATACAAAGAGGTCAGGGTTGGGTTCTCCCAGCCGGTCCAGAGGACGACGACGGCATCCGCCTTGCCAAGCTGGCGATCGAAGTTGGGACCAATGACCCCGATGCTCTCTGGATGGCGGCCTATCTCTTGTCCGTCGTCGGGGAGCAAACGACAGCGCTCTCCGCGCTGGATCGCGCGATTGCACTGAATCCAAATTCGGCGCACGCTGGGGGACCAAAGCCATGTGTCAGTCCCTTCGCGGCGCAGCTCATGCCTTGGTTGCTGTCGAAGCTGGCAATCGCGCAATCCGGCTCAATCCGCTCGATCCACTGTGCTACATCTATAAGTTCGCCGTCGCGTTGGCATATCTGGGTGCTCGCCAATACCAGGATGCCGAAGTCTGGATCGACGACGCGCTGCGCGAGCAACCAAGATTCCACGCTTCATTTCGCGTCAAAGTCTCTCTTTGCGGGCTTCTCGGCAGGAATGATGAGGCCCTAGTCTGGTTGGGTCGGCTCCTCGCTCTTCAACCCGGCCTAACGATTGCCGCGTGGACGGCTCACGCAGCTACCTTTCTTGCGCCGGAGACGAAGGCACTGATGATCGAGGGTTTGCGGCAGGCCGGCCTGCCCGACAAATAATGATGACCATCTGAACGTCTTGCTCAACCCGGCATTTCCAAAGCGCGAGGGACCAATCCGCATGGGGCGAAAAGGATTACAAACGGGAAGATGTTCCCGACGAGTTCTTGGCGAAGGCCTTTTAATTTAGCTCGGTAGCTAGCTTTGAAGGGATGACTGGCCGGTACGTTTTCATCACTTCAATCTCCAAAAAAGAAAAGGCCGGCTCATCGGAGCCGGCCCTCTGATTATTCCAAGAATGTGACTCAGTACCTTGCGATGATCGGGCCGCCGAACTTGTAGTTCAGACGCACGAGACCCATGTCGACATCCTGAGTGATGCGGTCGGTCTGGAAGGGGAAGCCCCCGGGAACCGTTGTGAGCGTTCTGTTCTGATTGCTCAGGAAGATGTGGTCGTACTCCAAACCTACCGACCAGTTTGGTGCGAACCCGAACTCGAGGCCGGCGCCCACTGTCCCGCCCCAACGAGTGTCATCTGCAGTTGCGAGCCGTGTCCCCGCACCGGGCGTGCCAGCGGCAGCGTAGATGTCATATCTGTCGCCAACCACGGCCGCACCGCCCTTGACGTAGAACAGCACGCTGTTCCAGGCGTAGCCGATCTGACCGGTGATCAGGCCGAAGGAGTTGATCCGCGATCGATTGCGGTCGCCCGCGACCAGCGCGCTGCCGGGGAACACGAGGCTGACATTGTCGCCACTGAAGTCAGCCCAATTGCCCTGACCTTCGAGGCCAAACACCCAGTTGGCGGACTGCCAGCGGTAGCCGATTTGACCACCGACTGTGCCGCCCGTTGCGTTGTGGCAGCCTTCTCTCGCAAGAGCGCCAGGGACTCCGGTCACGGCGCCGGTGGTGTCGACGAAGTCCCAGCAGGTGTGGGCGGAGCCGCCACCACCGTTAATGCCGATGTAGAATCCGCTCCAGTCGTAGATGGTCGCGACCATTGGCGCCGGCGCCTTGGTGTACGGTCGAGCCGCAAGATCGGCGGCGTTGGCAGGAGCTGCCAGTCCCAGTGTCAGTGCTAGTGTCCCGGCCGCAGCCGCAGTCAGTTTCTTCATTCGAGTCTCCCCCGATAACCAGTTCATGAATCGGCGCGTTCGCCCGCTTGCCGATCAGTAGTATGTGGCTCTCGCGCGTACGTTGCTGTAGCTGGCCTGCCACACTGGCGATCAAAGGAAGGCCAAAAATCCTTATATGTATTAATCAGTCGGGAACCTAATGCCTGGCGTCGTGCATAGCACGAACGCCCGACGCGGTTGAAGGAATGTAGAGCCGCGCTCATGTGTCAGGGCTGTGTTAGCCGCGGTGCCGACGTTCGACCGGACTTCAATCGGAATAAGCCTGTCGTTCCTGCGATAGGATATCGGAATACGGTGGCAACGTGAGGCGCGTCACAGCGGCCATCGCTGGAGCACGTACATCCTGCATTCGTCGGCAATCAAGCCATACACAGAACAGGGAGAACGCAGATGAAGACGATTAGCGCTCGTGAACTGTCAGCCGTCAAGCTGGAAGCCGTTTCGGGAGGTTCTCCGAACCTCACCGTTCCAGCGGGTACGTTCGATAAGCTATTTGCGGCGATCGACAAGAATCTTGAAACGGTGAGGCAGCTGCCGAAGGGCGGTTACCTTCCGCCTGGCTAAGACAAGTGGGCTTGACTTTGAGCGGGTCGACGCGCGGCTTGGCCTTACTGCATCGCCAACGAAAAGATGACGGCGAGCGCGATCGTGGCCAGTGTCCAAGTCAGCGTGTGCAGCATCCAAAGTCGCATGCCGTGCGCTCCAGTGTTCATTGGCCTCTGAGAAGCCGCTACGGCTGGCGCGCCTCTACGGCTTTTTGGTCGAGCGCAGGGACGGCCTCTATCGCCCGGGCGGCAGTCAAACGTCATGCTCGATGGAATCGGCGCGGAAGACAATTGAAGGTGGCTGGCTCCTAGAGCACGGCCAGAGGTATGAGCTCACAGAGCAAAGTCTGAAGGCCACAGAATGATCCGACTGATCATCCCAGTACTCAGCGGCGGGGCCGGCGAACCCTGCCCGATTGATACCCTTACTTGCTCTGCCATGTCAGCGCCTAATTGCCCAGGTCAAGCACTTTACCTGAGTTGCCATCCCCTTCCCCCATAATGAGCCCTTAACCCTGAGTACGTCGCCGGGCAACTATCCTTGGTCTCTAGACTAGTGCAGCCGCTCGTGAGGAGGATGAACCTCACTCATCTGCTCCAGTCGTTGCTCTAACCGCTCGTTCAACAGCATCAGCGCTCTAACCGCGCCGCGCAGGTCGCCGTCACAAGCGGCGACGATCTCATCGATCGCCAGCTCGTAATGATCAAGAGCAGAGTTGGTGCGTTGGCGTGGCATACGAACAACATCCAAACAGAAACCTAAGTAGATGGTCGCAATGCACGGGCATTTTCCCCGCAATTCACAGGATACTCTCGACCCAAAATGATTTCGATGCACCGGACGCAGATCAACTCGCCGTCTGCGTGCGGTGGCGGAAGCGTGGTTAGAAGTTCTACCGCGACTTGCTCTTGCAGTTGTGGCGGAATCGTGTGGCTCTTAGACTGTTGCTCTAGGCGCGCCCTGTTTAGGTTCGGGCTCGCATGAGTTCGTTCGCAATCCGGAACGCGGTGAAGCAAAAGCCGCGGGCGTTGCAGATTTACAACCCGCATAGCCGTTCCAGATACTAAGCTCGTCACATCAAGAGCGCCGAAACATATTTCTTGTTTTACTTAATGCGATCAGCGGAGACGCAAATGTTTGATGTCTATCGCAATGACAAGCGCGAGTTGCTCGTACTCAACAATGGCTCTGCAATACCGGTCGTTTGCTCCCAGAATAAGTGGCGTAAGAGCAGAAAACGAGTTCTCAGGGTCAGCGACGAGATCAAGTCAGCCGCGCATTGCCTCGCCCTAATTGTTACCGGATGCTGAGCCGTTGCCTCACGTAAATTGCTCCCTTGGATCGGGAGCGAGCGGGGGCGAAGATGGGGTGGCTAAGCATGGCAACGCGGAAGGAACTGACGGCGGCAGCAGGCGCGCGCTATCGGCGTTCGGATCGCGCGAAGAAGACGCGGATATTGGACGAGTTCGTCGACATCACCGGATTCCATCGCAAGCATGCGATGCGACTACTTCGAGGTCAGGAAGACGCGCGCCCAAGCCGAAGGGCGCGACGTCGAATGTATAATGAGGTAGAACACAACGCGCTCGTGCTCCTTTGGGAGGCGTCAGACCGGATCTGCGGGAAGCGGCTGAAGGCGTTAATGCCTGCGTTGATTGAGGCGATGGAACGGCATGGCCACCTCGACCTTGCCCCCGAGATCCGCGACAAACTTTTGGCAATGAGCGCTGCGACGATCGACCGCGCATTGGTGCGGGTCCGAGAAGGATTAGGTCGCAAGCGTCGGCGGCACGCGACGCACTCGTTGCGTCGCAGTGTTCCAATAAGGACGTCGGCAGATTGGAATGATCCGGCGCCTGGATTCGTCGAGGCCGACCTTGTCGCGCATAGCGGTCCATCTGCGCGCGGCAGCTTCATCCAGACCCTCGTGCTCACCGACATTGCTACCGGCTGGACGGAGTGCGCTCCTCTGATCGTGCGCGAACAGACGCTGTTGAGCACGGTCCTGACGGAATTGCGCAAACAATTGCCTTTTGCGCTGCTCGGCTTCGATACTGACAATGATACGGTGTTCATAAACGAGACGCTGAAAGCCTACTGCGAGGCGGCCAACATCGTCTTCACGCGCTGCCGGCCCTACCGAAAAAATGACCAGGCGTTCGTCGAGCAGAAGAACGGCGCCGTCGTGCGCAGGATAGTCGGCTATCGTCGGTTCGAGGGCCTGGAAGCGGCCAAGCTGCTGGCTGAACTCTATCGATCGGCGCGGCTGTTCGTGAACTTCTTCCAACCCTCGTTCAAATTGATAGCCAAGCAGCGCGAAGGTGCCCGTGTACGCAAGACATACAGCGCGCCGGCTACACCACACCAGCGCCTGGCAGCGGACGCCCGCACGCCTGACGCTGTCCGCCATCATCTCCAAGAAATCTATGCCGCTCTCGATCCAGTCGCGTTGTTGCGCGACATCCGCGACGTGCAGGAGCGCCTCGCGGCCCTCGCTGATACCCAACCAATCGGCCATCCTGCTGTGGCATCGCAACCGATCGATCGCTTCCTGGCAAGCTTGCGCACGGCCTGGAAGGACGGAGCCATGCGACCGACGGATCGGCCACTCGTGAAGACGAAAAGAGGCCGACGTCGTCCCGACCCGCTGATCCGGGCAACGCCAGATTTGCGAAAATGGTTTGACGCTGAGCCTTGGCGGACTGGCAGCGAACTGCTCTCGCGCTTGCAGATGGAATATCCTGGAGCCTATCCGAAGAAGCTTCTTCGAACCCTTCAACGTCGGCTGAAATCCTGGCGCAGCGAGCAAGCGAATGCGCTGCTGTTCGCTCCTAGCGAGAAAACGCCGCCAGGGTACGAGGTCACAACACCCCAATGACGTGCGAGGTACCAGCGGAGGAGGCCGGGCGCTCCGAAACCCCGGCCATCTCCGCACCCGGCCTCCTCCTCAACTCAGGCCAGGAGCAAAATAAATGAGGCAACCGATCGCACCCGGGAGCATCAGTACATGAGGCAATACGCCTTCCATCCTGATCGCCGCGCGACAGACGACGCCGTGACAGGCACGGCCGGGCGCTGTCACGCGATGACAGGCCTTGGGCCGGACCTGATCCGCCTGGGGTGGTCTATGCCTATGCACCGGGCCGTGGCGCCGTTCATGGCTTGCGGTTGCTTGAGGGCTATCGCGGCATCATCCATTGCGACGGCTATCAGGCTTACAAGACCATGACCCGAGAGACGCGTGCGGACGCCCTGTCCGGGACGCTCGCCTTCTGCTGGTCGCATCTGCGGCGCCAGTTTGTGAAGATCGAGCGCGAGGCGGCGCCGGCGCCAGCTCCGGTTGCCCGCGAGGCTCTCGAGCGCATTGCCAAGCTTTACGCGATCGAGAAGACCCTCCGGGGCCGATCTGCTGCCGAGCGCCGCGCGGGTCGACAAGCGCATGCCCGGCCTCTGGCTGCAGCCTTGAAGCAATGGTTTGAGGCAATGCTTGACCATCTTGCCGGGAAGAGCGACACGGCGGAGGCTTTACGTTATGCGCTGCGTCATTGGGACGGCTTGACGCTCTACCTTGATGACGGGCGCATCGAGATGGATACCAACGCGGTCGAGCGCGCGATGCGGCCGATCAAGCTCAACGCCAAGAACGCCCTGTTTGCCGGGTGCGACGAGGGTGCTGAGAATTGGGCATTGCTGGCTTCGCTCATTGAGACCTGTAAGCTCAATGGCGTCAGTGCCGAGCACTGGCTCGCTGACGTTCTCGCCAAGCTCGTCAATGGCTGGCCTGCGGCGCGACTGGACGAACTGCTTCCCTGGGCGTCGACCTACACGATCCATGCACAAGATCCGAGGCTGGCGGCATGAGCCTGAACACGACCGCGGTCCGGATCAAGGTGACACTGAAGGACGTGAAGCCGGAGGTGATGCGTCGCCTTGTCGTACCCGTCACCTTGCGCCTTGATCGGCTGCATCTGACCCTCCAGGAGGCATTTGGTTGGACGAATAGCCACCTCTTCGAGTTCTTCGCCGGTGAGGTCAGTTGGGGGATTCCCGACCCCCACAACGATTACGGACACCACCCCATGGACGCCCGCAAAGCGCGGCTTTGCGATATCGTTCGCGAGACCGGCGCCAAGACGATCCATTATCTCTATGACTTCGGCGACAGCTGGGACCATGTGATCAAGCTCGAAAAATGGTTCGAGAACACCACGACGGAGGGGCTTCCCTTCCTGCTCGAGGCCGCCGGTCGTTGTCCTCCGGAAGACGTCGGCGGTGCGCCAGGCTATGCCGAATACCTCGCTGCCATCAGCGACCCCGGCCATCCCGAGCACGAACACATGCGCCTCTGGGGCCCGGAGCGGTTCGATCCCAACGTCGTCGACCGGAAGGCGCTCGAAGCCGCCGTCAATGCATTGTCCGACACATGGATACCGCGGCGACGCACCACGCGAACAAAATAGGCGTCAAAAGGGCCGCAGAGCTACGCTTACGCTAGAAGTCAACGTGGTGCAATCAAAGAGGACCGCCAACTGAGGCGACCTTATCGCAGCGTGGCTTGATGGCCGAAGCTCGTAATGAGCATCGCCATGCTCAGTGTCACAGTGAGGAGGGCTTGTTCCAGTCCATCCCTCCCAATGCGACCGCTTTAGCCGCGAGTTCTAATCCTCCAGTGCCTTCAGCCGCTTGGCCTCCGACACCTTCATAACGCCGAACTTCGCCTTCCATTTGTAGATGCTGGCGTCGCTGACGCCGTGCTTGCGGCACAGGTGGGCAACCGAAACGCCGGCCTCGTGCTCCTTCAAAATCCAGAGGATCTATCTTCCGAAAAGCGGCTGCGCTTCATGCTCTGGTCCTTGTCTTGGGCTAGAACGAACTTCAAATTGGATTAAGCCCGTGGGGCAAGGTCATCCTTCCGATGGCCCCCGCTCAAGATCACCTTCGGCGAGGTGCGCGGGATGGGCTTGCGAGCCGCCTTGGTCTACTGCCACTGCGTACATCACGTTGCTCTGGACGCAAATTGCTGGCCAACGACATGCGGCTGTCAGATGTCGAACCGCGCTTTGTTTGTCAGACGTGCGACAGCCGCTGCGATGTCCGGCCCGCCTTCGAGCGAGGCAATCAGCGGCTTGCCATCCGATCACGGTAGTCACCCGTAAATTTCCCAGGTAACAGGGCCGCCAGCGTGAACCGGCGGGCTAAAACGCAGGAGCGAAGCCCGCGCCCTGGAGTGTGTGACCTTCGTCACAGCGCAGATGAATTAAACGGTCTGAACCTGCGACATCAGATCGAGCGGGGAGCAATCCCGCATGAAGCGGGGAGAATGGGGACACCATAGACAACAACAACAATCTCCCGTGAAGAACCAAGAGGCCGCCTCAGTTGGCGGCCTTACTCCATCAAAAGATGACGGCGAGAGCGATCGTGGCCAGTGTCCAACTCAGCGTGTGCAGCATCCAAGCTGTCGTGTATGGCCCTTCAATCGCGTGACGTGTCGTTCTCGCCGCCAGACATCAAGGTTGTGCCCATCGAGTAGTTGGGCCGCCTTCTCTTTGGCTACTTCGCCGTTGGCGCAATCCAGCTCATGCACGCCGGTGATGCGCCCTTCATCGTCTAAGATGTAAGCGCGGTAGTCCATGGCAGTCGTTCCCCGTAGCTGGACCGATTATACCACCGGCTAAATGACTGAAAAGCACTGAGGCGGCCTTACTCTGCGGCGTCTTTGGCCTGCATATCGGCTAATGCGCGCTCCAGCTCGCCAGCCAAAATCCTGTAGTGCGCCGCGGTGCGGCGAAATACGCCTCGCTTGATATCGCTCTTGGCCGAGCGCTCAAGCTCCTCGCATTGGGCGATGTTCACCCGAAGAGTCTCGAGATGGGTGAGGATATCTTTCATGGAGCTGTTCCGATCATCCCGGCTCACTAGCAGGTCGCAGATGACTGGAATACCACAAATGATGGGTGCTTCTTTCGGCGCCCGCAACTCGCCGTGGATCACGTTCTGGAGGTCCTGCCACTCGATGGGTCTTCCTCCGGGAACAGCTCTTGCCTCTTCCGGCCTAAGAAGGTGTCCGGTTTGGGCACTTTCAGCGCTTCGCTTGTGCGACCCGTGCCCGCACGCGGTCGTTCTGTTCGGCAACTTCAGAAGCCAAGTTGTGCGCGCGATAGACAGACCTATCCGTCATGACGGTGCTCCCTGTTATGCAGGCGGGAGCGATGGTCTCTCAGCCACCGACGCCTACGGGCAGAGCCTCGGCCGGTGATGATGTGACAACAGACCGTTTGGCGGGCGGTTCCTACGTCAGTCTTCCCAGATGCGTTCGCCGCACTGGCACTGGTAAAGCCGGACGGTCTTGCCTCTTCGGGTGTCGAGTATGGATTGGGTCAGGCGGGGGAAGGCAGCGCAGGCCAGGCAACGAGGCTCTTGGTCCTGCGCCTGCTGTCGCGGTAGCTGATCTTCGTGATGCGTAGCCACTTGCTCAAGTCTCTTAAGGAAAGGCTTAAGCGCAAAAGTAAACATTCGTTCCAATTTGAAATCAGGCCAATGCGAAAATCAACTTAGGCCACTAGGAGTTAACACAGGCCAGCGCCCGGCACTCCATAAGAACATCCGAGAAACGGGGACAAAACGCAGCCGGGCGAAACCGTACCCCGCCGGTCAGAGCGTCAGGAACAAAGGCCGCCGCGTAAGCTTGTGAGTCCCGCTGGCTCGCCGCCCGAGCTGGCGGAGCGGCCCCGGCCATATCCCCTAGCCCCCTGCGAGCCGGGGCCGTCTCTCCGCAGTATCGGAGTAGAGTATGCGTGCCTCGCCCTCGATTGTGCCGCTGGATCGTCTGGACCGGGACATCTACTTAGTGCTGGAGGATTTCGGGGCGCGCGCCGGCTGCTCTTGGCGCGAAACCGACGAGCAGGACGCGGATCGCCAGACCGTGCTACGGGATCTGATCTCGGGCCAGTATGCCTATCCCGTGCGGATCGTCGTCTTCAACGCCATCGAGGGCTGGTCCCGCGACGCGACAGAGGACATCGCCGATGCGATCGCCGAACGCGCTGCTCATGAAAGGCTCGATCTCTCGCCCGCGCTTGAGGCTTTCGTCCAGGCCAACGCCACGAGGCGCCTAGACGTACAGCTCGCTCTACCGCTCCGAGGCACGGCCTAAGGCAACCCGCTCGACACACGCCATGGGAGGATTGTCTGAGAGGGCGTGGACGGCCCCGGCCCCGGTAGAAAGGAGTGGTGAGGTCGGGGCCGCTGGAGGTTGCCTGGCCTTCACGCTAGCAAGGACCAAGCGAGAACGAGGCTATCAAGCTTGCAGCATTCCTACTGTTCGCTTCAGCACCGTTCCGGTTAGGAACTCGCCCTGTCGTCTCGGATTGGTAAATTCGCGTGTGAATGCATATCTGCGCTTTCATGCGTATCGCGTACGAGCTCTGCCTGGCTACCGCTGGCAAGCAGGTGCCCGGCGGGCCGGACTGGATTCACGAAGTAAAGCATGATGGCTACCGGATGCTGGTTATCCGCGAGCCTGAGCGCGTGCGCCTGCTCTCGCGCAACGGCACCGACTGGACCAAGCGTTATCCCTTGATTGCTGAGGCCCCGCCGAAGAGTCGGCAGAAGCAGTTCGTCATCGATGGTGAAGCCGTGGTGACGGCATTTCCGATTTCAACGCGCTGCACGCCCGCAAGCACGAGCATGAGGTGCAGCTTTATGCCTTCGACATTCTCGCCATAGACGGCGATGATATGCGCGTTTGCCCTTGCACCTGCGACCAACCTGGCAAGGCTTTTGGCGCGGCGTCCGGAGCGCATCACCGTTGCGCCCTTCGAGCGTGGTGCGATCGGGCCGGACTTATTCCGAGCGGCCTGCCGCTTGGGTCTCGAAGGATTAGTCTCCAAGCATCGCGATCGGGCGTACCGCGGCCGGCGGCAGAAGCACTGGATCAAGGTGAACAATCGGAGCCACCCAGCCATGGGAAGGGAGCTATAATCCGTGCCCTCCAGCTGAACCGGTGGGCCGTGCGCCTGCAGGCAGGAAGGGAGTAGACCACATCGGCCCCAGCCTGGAGGTTTTTCCGGATCGAAAAACGAGCTGGGACCGAGCGGTCTGCCGCCGCGTAAGTGGCAAACACTCCCGCATTTCCAAAAATTGCTTGCTTGCGCACTAACATTTGTGAGTCCAGCGGGCGGATTGGAACACCTGGTCGAAGTGAATATTTGCTGGTTCGGATTCGCCATAAGCCAAACGCCACTTAGAGATTGTGGTCAGCGGAGTTTTGTCGCTATCCAATTGATCGCCTCGATAAGATTTTTACTAGTCGTGGGCAAAGCCCGAATCTAGCAGAAGGTCGCCTCCGCTTTGGGGGGAAGACATGGTCATGGCAGCAGCTCTGCCGATCAACTTCGCGCTCGTCGCGTCGTCTGAAGAGATGTAGCTGAAATGAAAAGGCCGCCGGACCGCCAGGTATCTGATCGATCGCTCTTGGCTAGTCGTTAGCGCAATCTGTGCCCGCTTCAGCTTTATCTAGTCCCCGGAAATACGTCGCCAAAGCTCCCCCGGGGTGCCATCCAATACCTCTTGGGCTTTCCGCTTTGCCACCGCGTCGTTAGCGCATTCAAATTCCACCGCGCCGACTAAGTCGCCTCGTTCATCCAGAATGTGGAGACGATAACACGAAATTGCTTCGTCTTCCGTGCCTGGGTCCGACATGTCGGTATTTCCCCTCCTTAGGGAGCGTTGCAAGTCCCATGTATTCCAATCAGAACACCCACACTGAAGGAAAGCCCGCCATTGGCGACGGGCTTTAGGCTCGGAGGAAAGGCACCCGTGAAGACGCAGTAAAGCCTACGATGAGTCGACTGGGTATTGTGTATCGCGATCGACACTGTGGACAACAAAGAGCTGCTGTCGCGTTCCAGAACTAACGCGCAGCGCCGATATCAAGCTAAACAGAGGAGAAAAGTGGTGGTTGATCCAGGGGGCTTCTATCGTGCTCACAACCTGCAGATGAGGTGCGCTTTCGATCATCGGCAATGAAGTGCGGCGTGGCGCCCCTGCTGTCCAAGAAGTATCTTAGGAGACCGATGCATCTTGCCAGATTTCATAGTGGGCTTTCAGAGCAAGTCCGATAGCAGGATTATCGAAGAATGCGTAACAGCGGATTCCGCAGCCGAGGCTGTGCGTCGTTTGAAAGCAAAATACCCGGCGCCCCTATTCAGCTTCACATTCATCACCCCGGCGACCCGCAAGAAGCCACCGTCGAAATATGGCGCTGACTGACGGCAAGGTGCGCCGTCTTCCGTGCAGTATTGGCGTACAACGGTCAAGCGACACAAAGATCGTCCGAAAAGAGGTTCGCCGAGCGACCGCTCGACAAGACCAGATCAACTGCCTGCCCCTTGTACTCGTCCGAATATGACCAACGCTTCCGTTTCGCCATCCGACACCTCTCTGCCTAAGCTAAAGGCCGATTTAGGGGAGGCCACTTCTCGAATCGTCATTCGTGGAGGCACATAATGAAAATCCTCTTTTCTGCCACTGACAATCCTACGGACGTGCGAGTTCTGCTTGGAGCCGATGAAGTTTTGGGCGAACAGGCCAACTGCAGAGTATTCAGTTGCAACGATTGCGCGCTCGTGGCTAGCGAGACAATCATGCCCGCAGCGGCCTTCCAAGCACTGTCACTTAAAAAGCCATCGCTCTGGCGTTGACTTTTAGCCGACAGTTCGGTCGGACTGTCGACTTCCTGGTAGCCCAGGTCAATCTTGGGGATGCGCGTGACCGAGCAGCTATTCTTAGTTCTCCATCGCGCTTCCAAAGGTTCGGCCCCCGTCAGAACAGGACAATTGTCAGTAGGGAAAGGATCCGGTTCTCGGCAAGTGACGGTCACGCGAGGTAAAACTGAATATCCTGGTGTGCTGCTTGGGCGGCCTAGTCATGAAGCAGTGCGAATTCGCCGCTACGTAGTTTAAAAATCCGGGGCAATCGTTGGCGAAAGCGCTGGCTGGAAAAAAGTTAACGTCTCCTCTTGTGTCGATCGAGATGAGAGGCTGAAACAATGAAACTCCGCTCGAAGAGTCTCTCCGGCTGTGCACCTAGGGCCGGTGCTGATCGATCATTGTTCAGCCAGTCGGCAGCTCGTCATGAGAGCGTTCTGACTGCATTTCCAAGCGGCGCCCAGATCGGAGCTAACTGGGCGCGGGATAAACGCGATAGCGGCCATGAGCAGCGCGGCGGTGAAAGCAAGAGCCCGGGCGTTCCGATAGTGTGTCATAGGTGTCTCTCCGTGCCTTGAGATGGAGCAATCATTCGCCCTTCCCGCTTCAACTTCATTTCGTCTGCGTCCTAATCGTGTTTCCGGACCGTTTCGACCGGCGCTGGCGGGATCCGCCGTCAAAGCGGGCCCGCCCTGCGCCGAAAGTTCCCGCACCTCCTTCGCGAACCGGCGTAAATTTGCGTGTGAGTGCCTAGCTGCGCTTTCATGCGTATCGCGTGCGAGCTCTTCTCGCGCAACGGCACCGACTGGACCAGGCGCTATCCCTGGACTGCTGAGACCGCACTGAAGAACCGGCAAAAGAGGTTTGTGATAGATGGCGAGGCCGTGATCCTCGGGGTGGATGGCATCAGCGACTTTAACGCGCTGCACTCCCGCAAGCACGACCACGAAGTCCAGCTCTACGCCTTCGACATTCTCGCCGTGGGCGGCGATGATCTGCGCGTCCTGCCCTTGCACCTGCGCAAGACCAGCCTGGAAAGCTTTTGGCGCGCCGTCCGGAGGGCATTACCGTGGCGCCCTTCGAGCGCGGCGAGATCGGCCCGGACCTATTCCGAGCGGCGCGCCGCATGGGTCTCGAAGGCTTGGTCTCAAAGCTTCGCGATCAGCCGTACCGAGGCGGTCGGCAGAAGCACTGGATCAAGGTTAAGAACCGGCAGCATCCGGCGATGGAGCGCGAGCTGTGACCCGAGGCCACGAATTGAAGCGGCCCCACTGTCCTGTTGGCAAATTTACAGTTGCTCGCCTCTCGAGCCGCGCCATTAGCCTCCGAGCGCGCGCCACTCGAATACAATGATGATGCTTCCCAGCAGCGCGGTCCCTATGTAGCGAAATGGTGACAGCAACTCGTCTCCAGTTCCTTAATGGCCGAGTGTGGACGCGAGCGCCAAGAGCGAAGACGCTGGAGCGGCTGTTGCAAATATCGCCACAAGATGCGGTCGACCCTGCTGCTCGCTGAATTAGCCGCCCATCCAGCCATAATTGCGGAGAACTGCGTTGAGCAAATCAGGCCCGCTCCGCCTGAATGAGCTGACCACCATCAAAGGCATTTCGCTGACGGGCCACAAAGAGACATTAGCCCTAAGCGACGTCACAGCTCACCGCCGACTCTGTCAAAGCGCTTGCATCGCTTTAACGATGCGCGATGATACCAGCATGCGCTTCGCATTCAAGTTGCGGCCGCGGGTAAGAATCGCTTAAAGGAATATCGATACAACCTACACTAGCATGAGGCCCGTCGGCAATCGGGCTCGATCCGGGGAGCGAGACGGCCACCGTCAGATGCATTGCGACGGAGGGCGTTATTATGATGTCCTTAGGGAGCTATGCCATGTTTTCCAACATTTCCATACGAACGAAGATTACCGCCGTCGTCATCGGCCTCTTGGTGGCCCTGATCGCCACCAGCGCGCTCGCAATCTGGAAGATGCAGGTGATCAACGCCGCGGTCGTTGACATCCAGACCAACTGGCTTCCGAGCGTTCGCGTGCTCGGCGACCTGCGCGCAACCACTATCACTTACCGTAACGCGGTGCGGCAGCACCTCTTGAACGACCAAGCAGAGGACAAGGCGGACTTTGACAAGCGGATCGAGCAGATCGCTGAAAGGATGGCGCAGAATACTGCGGACTACGAGAAGCTCATCTCCGCTCCGCAGGAACGTGCGCTCTATGACCAATGGCGCGGTCTCTGGAACGAGTACATGAAGGGCGCGCAGGAGGTGCTGCGTCTGTCGCGCGTCGCGGTTGGCCGTTTCCCCCAAGAGGCAAACGAGCTCAACAGCAAGACCGTCAATCCCGTCGGCCTGAAGGCCGACAAGGTCCTGACAAGTGCGATCGACCTGAACAACAAGGGCGCGGACGAGGCCGGAGCGAAGGCCACGGCCGCCTACCACCATACCTTCAATACCGTGGTGGCGCTGGCGGCGACCGCCGGCGTCCTCGGCGCCCTCGTCGCCTTCTTCTTGGTGAGAAGCGTCTCGCGAGGAATCGCCGCGATCGTGTCGCCGATGCAAGCGCTCAGTGCCGGTGATCTGTCGGCAGAGGTCACGCGTCAGGGCGAGCGCACCGAGATCGGGCAAATGGCCGATGCGTTGCAGGTGTTCAAGGAGGCGCTGATCGCCAAGAAGGGGGCAGAGGAAACCAGGGCCGAGCAGGACCGGGAACAGGCCAAGCTCCAGCGGCGCAACATGGATCAACTCGCCGACGCATTCGAGACTGCGGTGGGCGAAATCGTTCAAACTGTCTCGTCAGCTTCAAGTCAGCTTGAATCATCTGCAAGCGCGCTGAGGTCGACGGCCGAACGCACGCAGAACGTGGTGACCGGCGTCGCCGCGGCTTCCGAGGAAGCGACCACCAACGTCCGGTCGGTCGCGTCCGCCTCCGAACAATTGGCGACCTCAGTGGGAGAAGTCGGCCGACAGGTTCAGGAGTCCTCACGCATCGCAAGCGAGGCGGTCCGACAGGCTGAAACAACGAATGAACAGATCACGCGTTTGGCGCAGGCAGCCGCGCGAATTGGGGATGTCATCGATCTCATCAACAGCATTGCTGGCCAAACCAATCTCCTGGCGCTCAACGCGACGATCGAGGCAGCGCGTGCAGGCGATGCCGGTCGCGGCTTCGCGGTGGTGGCGAGCGAGGTCAAGGCGTTAGCCGAACAGACCGCCAAGGCCACTGAAGAGATCAGCCAGCAGGTCGGGAGCATGCAGGACGCCACGGGAAAATCTGTCGCGGCCATCACGGATATCAGCGGCACCATTTCCAGAATGTCCGAAATCGCTACGGTGGTCGCGGCTGCGGTGAAGCGGCAGGGTGCAGCGACGCACGAGATTGCTCGAAACATCCAGCAGGCGGCCCAAGGCACCGGCGAGGTCAGTTCCGGCGTCGCCGACGTGCAACGCGGCGCAGTGGAAACGGGCAGCGCGTCGGCTCAGCTCCTGTCATCCGCCGGGCTGTTGTCGCGCAATTCGACTAGACTCAGGGACGAGGTCACGAATTTCCTGCGCACAGTTCGAGCGTGACGCGTTCCTGAGAACGTGTGGTAGTTGTTCGGCGCGAGGCTTGCGCAGCTAGGCCAAGCTTGTTCGCGCCGACCGGCAGCGAGGAGGATTGCAAGCCTCTTCATCTCGGCTGTGGTCGACCAAGCCTTCGGAGTGTGTCGCGAAGAAGGGGCCGGTTTAGTTCAAACGCCTTGCGCCTCTTTAGGTGCAATCTCTGCAACATCGTAACCAGTGAGCCGCCATGCTCGCTTCTTTCGCGCGCACCAACCGACGCGCAGCCGGATGCCAGCATCAGCATCTGCTGGTCCTCCGGCTGGGGAGGCACCTGCACTGGCCGTCCACGCGTGGGACGCCTTGCCTAAAGCTCGAGTAGTCGTTCGGCATTTGAATTCTTGAGACAGCAAGCGACCCGCAAAGACAGCGTGTCCCTACTACCTACGCGCCATCCAAGGATTCGATTGTCGGGCTGAGGCTTCTCATAGAAAAAGAGCGGCTACTGTCTCTCCGACGTGACCCTTGCGTGACCCAAGCCGACGCGGCCAACTGACTTGAGCCCGGTCACTTTCTAAGCAGCTGATTCTGTGGATATTTTGGTGGCCGCGCCAGGGCTCGAACCTGGGACCCGCTGATTATGAGACATGATAGGATCATTGATTTTACAAGAGAAAGGGCGAGTTTGCCGCGCGTCTCGCGTCAGCATTGCGGTTCGCTGCTGCCTCGAGTCTCGGTCTGGTCTCGCTGCTCAATGCACCGCCGCGTACAGAATTTTGTCCTGCGTGGCCTCCGCCGAATCGAACTCGGCGACGATGCGCCCCGTCCGGGCGACCAGGATGCGGTCGGAGACGGCGAGGACTTCCGGCAGATAGGACGAGATCACGACCACCGCCTTGCCCTCGTCCGCGAGGCGGCGGATCTCGGCGTGGATGTGCGGGATGGTGCCGACGTCGACGCCGCGTGTCGGCTCATCGAAAATGATAATGGAGGGATCCTGCACCAGCGTCTTTGCCAGTACGACCTTCTGCTGGTTGCCGCCGGAGAGTTCGATGATCTTGGCTTTTCTTTGCAGGGCGCTGATCTTGAGCCGGTCGACCCAATAGGTGGCGAGCTTGCCGCGGCGGGCGCGCGAGAGCAGAAAGCTGAAGCCGCCCTTGGTGGCGAGCTTGCCGAGATAGACGTTGTCATCGACCACCATGGTCTCAAAAAAGCCGTTGGCCTTGCGGTCCTCGGTGATGTAGGCGATGCCGTCATTGATGGCCTGGCGCGGCACCCGGTAACGGATCGGCCTCCCGCGCAGGCGGATGGTGCCACCATTGATCAAATTGCGCTTGAGCGCACCATAGATCACCTTGGCGATCTCGGTGCGGCCCGAGCCGATCAGTCCGGCGATGCCGACGACCTCCCCTGCATAAACCGAGAACGACATGTTCTTCACCGCCATGCCCATGGTGACGTTCTCGACCGTCAGAACCTTCTCGCGACGGTGGTGAGTTTTCTTGCTGCCGCCATAGACCGCTTGCCCGACCTCGCGGCCGACCATATGCTGAACGAGGCTATCCCGGCTGAGCTGCTTTGCCGGCGCGGTGATCACGTGCCGTCCGTCACGCAGCACCGTGATGCGATCGGCGATCTGCAAGGATTCTTCCAGCGCGTGCGAGATGTAGATGATAGAAACGCCCCGGGCGCGGAGGTCGCGCACCAGGTGGAAGAAATGGACGATCTCCTCTGGCGTAAGCGAGGCGGTCGGCTCGTCGAAGATAATGATGCGCGCCTTGTTGTAGATCGCGCGCGCGATCTCGACCATTTGCTTCTTGGCGGTGCCGAGCATGGCCACGGGCGTTGCCGGGTCGACGTGGAAATTGAGCGATTGCAGCAGCTGCTGTGCCTGGATGTTCAGGGTGCGGAAGCGCGTCAGCAGCTTTTCGTTGCCGAGCTCGATATTCTGCGCCGCCGTCATGGTCGGCACCAGGCTCGTCTCCTGATAGACCATGCAGATGCCGGCGTTCAGAGCATCGCGCGGCTGTTCGAGCTTCACCTGCTTGCCATCGAGCCGGTATTCGCCGGAGGTGAGCTGGATCGCCCCCGCAATCGCCTTGCACAGCGTCGATTTGCCGGCGCCGTTCTCGCCGACGAGGGCATGCACCTCGCCCGGATAGAGATTGAAGTTGACACCCTCGATGGCGTGCACGCCGCCGTAGATCTTGCTGCCGCCGACGATCTCGAGCACCGGCTCGGCGGGATTGACGAGGTTTGCGCCGTCGCTCATCGGAACTCTCCCGTGTGGAGCAGAAGACATCCCGCGCCGCGGGCGGCGATGACCACGCCTTGCGGCGTCGCGCAGGCCGCAGTGACGCCGTGGAAGCGGCCGCCGGCACGGCTGTGCAGGCTGTCCGTTGCTTCGCCCTCGCTATCCAGATGCACGAGCAACCCATAGGAGCGCGGCGGCGCCCAAGGCTTTTGTATGCCGAGCGCCTTGACGCCACCGATCTGCATCGGCTCGAGGCAATCGGAACCGCCGGCCAGCGCCGGCGCGATCCAATAGCTTTCCGGCACGGTCCGCATCATCTCCTCGCGGAAATCGTCCTCCTTGAGCACGAATTCGATGAGATGCGTGCGCCGCGCGAACAGGCCTAGGAGGAAGCCGCCACGATCATCCGGATGCAGCCGCCCAGGGTAGCCCGGCAGATTGCCGGCGACGATTTCGGCCTGCCCCAGCGCACTTGCGGTGAGCGGGAAACGGCTGAAGCGATACGCGCCGGTCTCGGTGAGCCACAAGCTTTTGCCGTCGGCGGACACCGCAACGCCGGAGGGATAAGATAGGTCACTCAGCAGCACCTCGGCACTTCCGAGATCCGGCCCGCACGCAATCAACCTTCCCTGGCTCCGCTTCTCCATCAGGTCCCGCCGCCACTGGTCCGGTGAGCGGCCGGCGGCGCCTTCGACCGCGAAGATGCGGCCCTCGGGATGCGCGGCCACCGACAACAGCCCGACTAAGGGGCGGCCGTCCCCGGATTGCAGCCAGACCGGATCGGGTTTGGCCGGATCGATTGCCGCAAGGCCGCGGCCGGCCACGCACGCGAGCAGCCGGCTGTCCGGGTGAATCGCAAGCCCACCCGCATCGCCGTCGAATTCGGCGATCAGCGTCCGCGTTGCAAAACCCGCACCTGAGAGCTTCAGCACTTGTCGCCCAGCCGAGGCGAAGATCGATCCGTCGGGTGCCGCGACGACGTCGTCCACCCCAGGCAAGGGCTCGCCGATGACGGTCGCGCCATCCAGCCGGTCGTTAGGGCTCAGCGACCCGTCGAGCGGCGGGATCGCGTTCTCGCCGCCATCGCGGTCGATGACGCTGCGGATATCGCGCAGGAGATGATCGAAGAATCCCATCGCTATCCCCTGACCCTGCTCTTGTCGCCCCAGTAGGCGTCGTATCCGGTCCAGCTCTCGTCGACACCATCGAGCTTGATGCGGCCGATACGATTGTTCTCGAGGCCGCCGAGATAGAGATAGCCCTTGTGCTCGCGCATCGAGGTCAGCGTCGAATGCGAGATGCCGGTCGGATCCCACCAGGATTCCAGCGCTTCGCCCCGTTCGTTGAACTTCAGCACGCAGCCGTGATTGAGCGCGGGCGCGAGCCACTCATCGGTCGGCACCTGCTTGACCATGCGTAAGCGGAATCCGGGTTTGCGTACCGAGAGGTCGAAGGTGGGCGTGCGGATGCCGACCAGCGCCAGCCAGTAATTGCCGTCGGACGCGCGGTTGATGTTATCGGGATTGCCCGGAAGCTCGTCGATCAGGACCTCGGTCTTGCCCTTCTTCGGCCCCTCGATCCAGTAGCGGAAGATTTTGCAGAGCGAGGTGCTCGCGATCAGCACTGATTTGCCGTCATGGGAGACGCACACTCCGTTGGGGAAGTAGAAGTGATTGATGACGGTACGCGTCGTCCTGGTCTTGGGATCGTAGCAGACCACGCGACCGTTGGGCCGCGCTTCGAGAATGTCGAGCGTGTTGGTCGTCATCTCGTAGCGCGTGGTGCAATCACTGAAATAAATCTTGCCATCAGGCGCGATGTCGAGATCATCAGCCATGCGGAGGCGGGAATCGTCATTGAGCTTGTACCAGGTGCGGTTGGTCTCGTCGGTGACTTTGAACACGCGGCCGTCCGGGGCGACGCCATAGACGCCCATGCCGGCAACCGCTACGATCAGGTTCTCGTCGCGGTCGAACTGCATGCCAAGAGGGCGGCCGCCGATATGGGCGAATACCTCGCGCTGTTCGAAGTTCTCTCCCGAAAAGCGGATCACGTTGCCGTCGCGGGTCGAGCCATAGACCCGGCCCTGGCGGTCGACGATGACGTCCTCCGGACCCTCGACCTGGTCGAGGCCGATGGCCTTGGCGTGGATCAAGCGATCGTTCTGGGCAAAGGGCGAGGCCGAGCCGCGCTGCACGGAGGGCGCGGGGGAGAACGCCACATAGGCCGGATTGACGTAGATCTTCTGGATCGCCTTACCGCGGTTCTTCGACCATTTGACGTCGATACCGACCGCGGCGAGCAGGATCATGCCCGTGACCGCCGACGTGACATAGCCGGGGATGCCCATGCGGACGAGGCCGTTGATGAGGAGGAAGACGATCAGGGCACCGATCATCGCCCGCCACACGGTGCCCTTCCCGCCGGCTAGCGAGATGCCGCCCAGCACGACCGCGGTCAGCGCCTGGAATTCCCAGCCGACGCCGGTCGTCGAATCCGTCGAGGCCTGGCGTGCGGCATAAAAGATGCCGCTGGCCGCGCACAGCGTGCCGGACAGCACATAGGTGAGAAACAGCATCAGCCGGACGCGGATGCCGGCATGCCGCGCCGCCTTGCGGCTGGCGCCGATCGCGGTCAGATGCCAGCCATAGCGCGAGCGCGACAGGAAGATGTGACAGATCAGCAGCACCACGAACAGCATCGCGGCGTTGACGGGAATGCCGAGCACGCTGCCGGTGCCGATGAAGTCCCAGGCATCACTATCGACCGAATTGGTGGCGAACACCTGGGCATAGCCGGTGTTGAGCAGGTTCACCGAGGCACGCAGTATGATCAGCGTCACCAGCGTGGTCAGGAACGGCCGCGTCTTCAGGAAACCTATGAGGACGCCGTTGATGCTGCCGAGCGCAGCGCCGACGCAAAGCGTCGCGACCACGACGAGGCCAACCGGCCACTCCATCACAAGGAGGAAGAACAGTGCGGCGAAATTGCAGAGCGCAAAGATCGCACCGACCGACAGGTCGATGCCGCCGCTGATGAGGCAAAAGCCCATCGCCAGCGCCACGAAGCCGAATTCGGCGAACAGGCGCAGCAGCGACAACCCGTTTTGCACCGAGGCATAGTCCGGGATTGTCAACGCGAAATACAGCCACAGCCCCATCATCACCGTGAACGGGACGACCGGCTCGAACCATTGCTTGAGGAGCAACTCGGAGAGAAGCAGGCGTGGCGAGAACCGCCGCGCCGATTGCGTCAGGGATTCGGCAAAGGCTTCGATGGTAGACATGGTCGTAGCACTCCCAAGCAGCCGGCGTGCAACCGCGCACGCCGGCTCAGATTCGCGTCAGCTCTTCTTGGGAAGTGCGAAGCAGTTCGCACCCGACGCGTTGCTCTTATCGAGCCAGATCGGGCGCGTGTAATATTCGAGATTCTTCGTGCCGGGCTTTTCGCCGGACATCAGCAGCGTCTCAGCCGCAAACATCAGATCGTGGCCCTGCTCAGTCGCCTTGTAGCTAAGGAATTTGTAGAAATTGCCAGAAGTTAGCTGGTCGCAATCGAGCGAGGAGCCCTCGCCGGAAGCGAACACCTTGACGTCGTCGATCTTGCCGGCGTTGCGGATCGCCTGCGCGGCACCCGATTCCATGATTCCCCAGAACCCGATCGAGGCGCAGAGGTCCGGATGCTGCTGGATCACGGTGGCGGTGATGTTCAGCGCGGTATTGGCGTCCCAGTTGGCGGCCTGGTTCGACACCACCTTGATATTGGTGTCCTTGTTGAGGACCTCCATGATGCCGCCGACCTGGTCGACACTCGCCGCCGCCGTCAGTTCGCCCTGCACGATCTGGACCTTGCCGGACTTGCCGGACCCGGTGCCGCAGACCCTGACCACCTCAGTCGCCAGCATCTTGCCGATCTCGCGCCAGTCCGCGCCGACGAAGGCGCCTGACTTGTAGTTCGAGGACATGTTGATCTGGATGACATGCGTGCCCTGCGCTTCGGCGCGCTTCAGGTCCTTCATCAGCAGCGTGACGCTGGGATTTTGCACGATCAGCACGTCAGGCTTCTGGTCGACCAACGCGGTGAGCGCCTGCTGCATCGCCGATGGATTGTTGTTGGGATCGCGGACAATGAACTTCATGCCGCGCCACTCCGCCTCTTCCTGCACCACCCGGCCCCATTCGTCGGACAGCGGAACGCCGAGCGCGATCGGCAGGTACGCGATGGTCTTGCCCTGCAACGCCTTGTCATAGGAGGCGCGAAGCTCGCGCGCGGTCTTGGTGCCGCCTTCCTCCTGCGAGAGCACCAGGGATGGCAGCGCGGCCAGCGCAGCGCCTGTGATCGCGATCGTCCAGAGTGTCCTGATCTTCATGGGTTCCTCCCGTTGTTGATGAGACGGGATGCCTTGGCGGCATTCTTCGTTAGGTTTTTGCCTCGCTAGGTTTTGCTTCGTTGAGTAAGTCTCGTCAGTCTCCCTGCCGCGCCGTTTCCTCGTCCCGCGGATGCAGGAAATTGTCGAGCACGATGGCGGCCAGCAGCACCACCCCCTTGATGATGTTCTGCACCTCGCTGTTGACGTCCATGATGGTGAACGCATTCAGCAGTGTGCCGATCAGGATGCAGCCGACCACGACCGAGAACACGCTGCCGCGCCCACCAATTAGGCTGATGCCGCCGATGACGACGACCAGCACCACGTCGAAGATCATTGTGCCCTGCGTGATCGCCATCTGCATGCTGCCGGTGGTGCCGACCCAGACGAGGCCGGCGAGCCAGGCGAGGAACGCGACGAGCGCGTATTCGAGCACGATCAACGGCCGCAGCGGGATGCCGGTGAGCCGCGCGGCCTCGGGATTATCGCCCTGCGCATAGATGAAGCGACCGATCGAGGTGCGCGACAGGAACAGATGCATGGCGATCGCCGAAACGGCGAACACCAGGATTGGGACGGGAATGCCGAACAGGCGCCCGGCGCCGGCGAACATCAGCCCTGGTGCATCTTTGGGCGCGTAGACCACCCAGGCCGGCGCCAACCAGAACGCCAGCCCATAGATCACGAAGCCGGCGGCCAGCGTCACGAACAGAGGCGGCGCTTCGACAAAGGCAACCATGACGCCATTGATGACGCCGATCAGCAGCGCGATGGCGAGAGCGAGCAGGACGGCGGCGCCGACCGGCACGCCGCGCTGCATCTCGATCAGGGCGATGGCCCAGCAGCCTGCAAGGGTCGCGACCTCGCTGAGGTCGATGCCGCGGCTGATCACGATCAGCCCCATGCCGAGGCCGAGCACGCCCAGAATGGAAATACTGCGCAGCAGATTGAGCAGGTTGGAGACGGTGGCAAAGCCGCTTAGCGTGACACCGAACACGACGAGCAGCACGATCGTGATCAGAAGCACGATCTGCTCCTGGTTTGGCTTCGGGATATTGAAGGGAATGCGCGGGGCGGTCTCAGGAACGGCAAGGCTGCGCGACGCCAGGGGCCACCGCATTCGTTTCCTCCAACTCTTATTTTGTCGGGAGTTTGAAGCGGCTTTCAGGCTTCGTCAAATACATTTCGCGAGCTGCGTTTGATCACCTCCTCGCGATTTTTCAAACAGCGTTTGAAGTTGCGACGTCCGGGATGCAGTCGGTGGACTGTGATCTTACAGACTTCATCAGCAATTCCAACGCGCCGATTTCCACGAAACGGCATTTTGCAATGTTGCAGCTTTCGCCTGCATAGCTTTTGCGCAATCACAGTCGCGACTCCTACGGCGAACCGGCGAGTAGCCGCGCGGTGTGGCGCGCGATCATTGCGGGCGTGGTCCATCTCCAGGCCGAGCCATTCGGAATCCTCACAGATCCGCGCACTGATGCGACAGGCATTCTCGCCGATGCCGCCGGGTCGCGCGATGCAACGTCGAGCTGATATCCGATGCATTGCTCATGGGCAACCGCGGCCGCCTACACAGACCAACCGTCCTGACGTCTGATCGGCGGTCGCGGCGCGCAGGCATAAAACACTAACGCACCGATTTTCTTGGAACGCGGTACGGCAAAAATGGTTCGATTGGCCCGTCGTGTAAGCCACTGATTGGGCGATTGAAAGTCGCTAGCGGGGAGAGGCTTCAGCCCGCCCTGGCCGTTGGTTGAAAGGTCCGTTTGAAAAATCATGTGCTCACTGGCTAATGCATTGAAATCGTGGGCGCACGAGGGCTCGAAACTGGGACCCGCAATTGCTCTCATGACCGGAGAGAAGTTTTCCGGTAAGCAGCCAAGCAAGTACTCGCTTTCAGTATCTCGAAGCCGCCTTCATAATTCTGGTCTTGGAGTGGCCGACGCTGACGATTACGCCGCAGCTATTACCGTCGCCTGCTTCTTTCCGGTCTGGCCGAGTCTAGTGATTCCGGTGGCATCGATACTCAGGCTGACTGTGTGGCCAATGCTCGCAGACGCTAGATCGGCTTTTGCGCCTTCGCGCAGCGCCTCTAATGCCGTTTCGTCAATCTCTCTGGCCAAACAGCTCAGTATGATGGTTGCCCTTGGCAATTTCCGCCTCAGCCGCCGGACCGAGTAACGCATATGTGCCGGACTGCTGATGTCGAGATAGACCAGGCATACGATCATAACGCCTGTGGTATCCAAGCGGAAAACATTGCTGGAGGTCAGCGAAGAGGCACCTTCTACGCGCGCCGCTAATCCGTGCTCTGTTGAGAGCTGGCCGAGCATGATCGCAGCTGCCTCATCGACTAAGCTGCGTCCGGCCACGCACAGCACGGGGTGATCGCCCTGCCACTCCGGCGGGAGGTCTCCTTTGCGCACGGAAGGCATCCGTTCGTTCGCGGCGGATTCTGGAACGCTCTCCACCGCAGTGGATGCTTCCGGATCCATGGTCGCCTCGCCCTTCGCCGGCGGCCGCTCATCTTGATCGGCAAGGTCGCCGACGAGCTCGCTGACCGCATCGCGGATTCTGATGAGTCGCTCCTGATCGAGAGCATTCCGTTCGGCATCGGTTTGCGCCAGGTGCAACCCCCTAAGGGCGACTTCGTCATAGTATGAGGCCAGCGACCGCTCCTTAAGAAATTCCTCGGCCTTCTCGGCTGCTTCTGTCGGATCGCCAGCCAGCATGCGCTGATAAAAAATTTCCGGTGGAGCAAGAGCCGGCCGATCTCCGAACATGACGTCGAGGAATTCCAGCCTCTCCACGTGCCTTCCGAGCACCACAAGGCAGACCGTGAGCGGCGTTGCGAGGACGAGGCCGATGGGTCCCCACAGCGCGGTCCAGAACGTCGCCGACGCGAGAACGGCAACGGGAGATAGCCCTGTGCTGTGACCGTAAACCATTGGTTCTATGACATGCCCCACGATCGGCTCCACGACCACAAACAGCGCGAGCGTCCACAGCAGCATTGACCAGCCAGGGTCAAGGGCGACCGCAAGAGCAAGCGGAAATGCGGCGGCAATCACCGCGCCGATATACGGGACAAAGCGCAGCGCGGCAGCCAAGATGCCCCACAAGATCGCGCTGGGAATCCCGATGAACCACAAACCCGTGCCGATCACTGCGCCGAACGCCCCGTTAAGAATGAGCTGCGTGAGGAAAAGCTTGCTAAGCCGGCTCGCCGCATCGTCCAGCGCCGCCGTTGTCCGCTGTAAATCGGACGAGCCGGCCAGCCGGATCAGGCGGTTACGCAGGTCCTCGCGTTGAACGAGAATGAAGATCACGAAAATGATGATGATGCCCGTGGTCGCGAGCGGATGGATGAGTGGAGATATCAAGCTACGAAGACTTTCCAGCGCCCCGGGATCCGGCTGGCGAACCTCCACTGGCACCGGCGGAGCAGAAATGGTTCGGCCCGCCGTTAATCCGGGGACTCGCACCACCGCGGTGTCCTTTGGCTTGTCGAGCTCCTTGCCGAGGTCCTTCAGCATGTCGGACGCGCGTTCCAGCGTACCCCTACCTGCTTTGGTGTTCCGGAACGACTGTATCTTTTCACTGATCGTCGACTGATAGCGAGGAAGATCACCGGCGAGTTGGGTCAGCTGCGTTGCCAGAAGACTTCCCATCGCAAAAATCAGGCCAAAGGCGAGGATGACAACGCCTACGACAGCCAGTCCGCGGGGAACGTGGATGCGCTGCAATAAACCTACGACGGGAGCCAACACAAAACTGAGAAGGACAGCAAGCGCTACCGGCACGAAAATATCTCGGCCGAAATAGAGCGTGGCGATGATGATTACGGCCAGTATCGCAGCGGATGCCGTGCTTAGGATCCCAATCAGCTCCTCAATGGTCCGTGCCTTGAACGGCTGCCTCGGTAGAGGGCTCATTCCTTTTCTCCGTCCCGTTGAGAGCGCGGGAGCTGCAAATCACGCGCGCACAGCCGCTTCTCAATTTATGGAAAGAACATTCAACTGTGGGCAGTTCTCTTCGGTTCCCTGTGATAAGGATCACACATCGCCGATTGATGTAAGAAGTACTTTGGAATGGCAGTTCGCCTTATAAGAGCCGTGGCTCTTTTGAAGCTTTCGATGCGATCGGAGTGGCGCTTGGTATTCCGCTGCTGTCTCTTTAGGGACGTCAATAGACGTCGCTTTTTTCGAAGGTGAGCAGCGGCACGATGTCCTGCGATATCCCGGCGAGCATGGCATTTACCGTGCCCGGGCCGCTGATCAGGAAACCATGCTCCAGGGCCACCTGCGGATTGGGCAGGATTCCGGCGGCAAACGCCTGCGCCTGGGCAACACCGAGCCGCGCCCTCGTCGCGCGTAGTTCCGGATTGTTGGCGACCGCCACAATGGGAAGGCAAGCGCCCCAGCTAAATTAGTTGGTCGATGGTGGGTTCCGGGCCCATGCCCGACTAAGGCTCGTAATTTCCGCGATGGAATTGGAAATGCTCGGTTCTGTCGTCGGGCCCGAAGTCCGCATGCGAAGAGCTCAGGTTGAGCAAATCTGTCCGCTCCGTCGCAATAAGCGGACCTCCGTCAGGCGCGCCCCTTTTCAGCAGCCACGATCATGGCCGAGAAGCACCCCTGCCGCCAGAAGCTTAGGCAAATTTTAACAACTACGGCGTGAGAATTAGGTCAGCAACACGGGGCATTTCGACAGTGCGGATTTTGACGCTGCACTCGTCCTGGTCGAAGCCGGACCCGCGAGCCTGATGCAGTGCGCGCGTCCTGTCGGTTTGTTGTTTATGTATTTTGATTCCTTGGGCGGCCCTTAAGCCCGAACCGATTGAGAACCACATGTCTACTGTCCTGAAATTCCGTAGACCTCGCCAATCCCCTAGGCCACAGCAGTTATACTGCCGTCCATCCAATATTTTGGCGCACATCGCTGCGCTCGTCTCAACAGTTGAATGTCACCAGATTCGCTCAACAGAGGATCTGCGCCAGGCGATCTTCATCCTGGATCTCGCAAACGCCTGCATTCGATTGTTGCTCGGCCAATTGCCCAGCGGCGCGACGACAATTCAGTTGCTGTCCCAGTCCGAACGAATCGAACAGCTCATCGTGGCTGCGCGCAGCGAGGTGCATATGTCCATCGAGCGCTTCTGCTTTGAACCTAGTACCTTTACTCCAGGGGATTGCAATGAGGTTGAACGGTCGAAAGGCAGGCCGCGTTCACTTTGAACACAAGCGCCTCATGAACATCATGGGCGTCGATGGCACATGGCGCCGAAGTTGCGTTCTCCTTGACGTCTCGGCAACAGGCGCCAAGCTCGAGGTCGAAGGATCTATCGACGCGCTCAAGGCTCAAGAGTTCTTCCTCGTTCTATCTTCCAGCGGGCTTGCATTTCGTCGATGCGAGTTGGTTTGGGTCAACGTGATGAATGTCGGTGTCCACTTCGTGACGAAAAAGGCGAGGAAGAAAGCGTCCCCTAAGGATCATCTTGCTCCCGCGCGATGAGCGGAAGCTGTCGAAGCTCGAATGACCAGTAGCAACACATGCAGCTAGTCTCCTCGCGAACGGTGTCTTTCATCGACGTTCCGTCTCTCGCTGCTTGCGAAGCCAAAGAGGCCCTCTTTTATCACGACAGCAAGGGCTTCATCCTCTATCTGTCCGGGGGAGGCCGACCGTCGACGTCTGAGGAGCGAGTGATCTTCCTGGAATTGCGCGAAGCGCTAGTGTGGTTGAACGAACCGCCTGAGGATCAGGGATCATTTTGGACGTGAAGACGCCGATTAGCGTCTCGGAGACGGCTCTCATGTTTGTGCATGTTCTGACTGATAATGCCGCCAAGCTGTCCGAGCTTTGCAGCCTGCTCGATCGAAGATTTCGGATCGCAGGGGAGCGACTGGACCTCGACGCAAAGCTCTCGGACGTGCCCGACGTTCTGGTTGTGCGGGCCGATTTACGTGTGATCGAAAACATCGTCGCTCTCAAGAGGAGGAGTGCTCGGATGGCCAAAGTCTCCAAGCGCATATTCCTAGTCGAGGAAGCGTCTCACGTCTGCATCTCGCAGGCCTATGCCCTGGGAGCTACGCTCGCCGTGACGGGTAAAATTAATCAATCCAAACTCTTCGCGGCGTTGGCCAGTCGGGCGAGTTCAGAGACTGATTCGGCAACTGGCACGGCGCAGCAAGACAATCCGGTGGAGGCGGCGGCTGCTGCGATCGGATCGATTTTTGCTGCGGCCTCTTTGGGCGAGCCGATAGACGTGATCGCGACTATAGAAGCTGGCAGAGGAATCGCCGAACGGATCACTGAGCGCGGCCTCGCTGAGTGGCTCAGCACCGTGCGGCGCCATCACGAAGGGACCTATCAGCACTGCCTCCTCGTTACCGGTGTAGCCATCGACTTCGGCCTTAGCTTAGGGCTGAAGAGAACCGATCTTGAGCGCCTGTACTCTGCCGCCATGTTTCACGACATCGGGAAGGCAACTGTCCCCTTGGCGATCCTGGACAAGCCCGGACGTCTGGATGCCGAAGAGCGGGCGCTTGTAGAGACGCATCCGGTGGCGGGGTACGAGTTTCTGAAAGCTCAGACCGGAATCTCGGCCGAGATCCTGGATGCGGTCCGGCATCATCACGAATATCTCGATGGCAGCGGGTATCCGGACGCGCTCTCTGCCGAGAGCATCGCCGACATCGTGAGAATGTTGACCATTGCCGACATCTTCGCCGCCCTGATCGAGCATCGACGCTACAAGCCGACCATGCCTCGGGCGGAGGCATACGGCATTCTCTCGGGGATGCAGGGAAAACTCGAAAAGGCTCTCGTGATTGCATTCAAGCAGGTCGCGCTGACTCGGTAGGAATGCCGAATAACTTGGGCGTAGAGGAGTCGGTGCACGGTCTCGCGCTGAAGGAGGTCTTCTCGGCAGGTAGCAGGCCAGGGTGTGGGCGGACGTGAGCGAGATAGCAATCAGCATCAAACCAAAGGGTGAGAAGCTCGTCATCCTTGCGGATGAAGTGCCCGTGTTGAATGCAGCGAACTCGCCGTAGCAATACGAGTCGTTGCAGAAGCCAATCGGCAGCTTCAGTCCACAGCCCGAAACGTCGCTGACCGGCCGCTTGCTGAACTCGGTCTGAAGCAAGCAGTAGGCACAGCGGCTCGCGCAGCCAAAGTTCAGTTCATTGTTTTGCCGGCTTCCGTTCCGGCGCGGAGCGCTGACCTAAGACCGCATCGAATAAACCCACTGATGAACTGCATTGCATTAACGTTCGAGATATGGCCCGAGTTGGCTAGCTCAATGCTCGCCCAAGCGTCGGCTAGCGAGGGAAGACTGGAAGCAGCACGCAGCGGTCTCGACCGCTGATTTTGACCCGGAGCGGTCTTTCAAAGCACCTCACAGCCTTAAACCAAAGTGCTAGGCTCCTACTCCCCAGCGTGGCCCTTGGAGGAGAGGCACATGCGACGGCGAGACGTGCTTGCAGGGATAGTGGCCACCGGCATAACGAGCGCGCTGCCGGCCGCGGAGCAAAACAAGGTCTACCGGCTGGCGATCTTTACCTTAGTCAGCATCCCTCGCAACGACCTGGCTTTTGCGCCGCTTGTTTCTCGCTTGCGTGGGCTCGGGTACATTGAAGGCAAGAATTTGATCGTAGCGCGATACACCGCCGACGGTCTGCCAGAACGCTATGCCGAGATCGCACGCAGTATAGTGCGAACAAAGCCGGATGTGATTGTGGCTCTGAACCATCAGGCAATAGCACTGCTTGCGAAAGAGACATCCACATCCCAATTGTCGCGTTGATGGGCGATCCGGTCGCCGCCGGACTTCTGCAAAATATGGCCCGGCCCGAAGGCAACATTACCTGCATCGCCGGGGACGCAGGGATCGAGATGCAAGGCAAGCATCTTGCTCTCCTGCACGAAGCTGTCCCTTCTGCATCGCGCGTATCATGGAAATTCGCCTGGCGGTTCCTGACCAAGCGTCTCTCAGCCACCGTTGCCTTGGCAGAGCCTCGCCAATCAGGGCCTGCCGCTGCCGATCGGAACGCCCGCCGACCACGCCCGCGCCGTCCTTGCGATTCCCCTCGATCTCGGTCGTACCGCTGCCGATCAATCCGACGCTGCCGTTGTTGCCCTCGTTGCCGACGATCAACTTGCCAACCATCAACTTGCCGAGCTTCGCGGCCTTCCCCGATCTGCCGATCTTCGAGGTCGGCATCTGACCGCATGAGGACGAGGCGCCGCGGCACGCATATCGTCGACGGTTCAGCCTGGTGCAATTCTCGGCGCCGTCGCCGGATCGATATCCGCGACGTTCGCCGCCGCTTGAGGGGACGACTAAGGTCCACACGACCGGCACCACCGCCTTCCGACCGCCTGGTCCATGCCGACAGAACCCTCGCGCCTCCGGGTCTCGAAGTGAAAGCGTTGGTTTTGTCCCAAGCGCCTGAAAGTGCTAACATATCGCTGCGTTAATGGTCTTGGCCAAATCGCGATCGCTGGAGGCCATCCTGAAGATCGAGCGAGCCCTTGCGATCGCGGCCCGGGCACGGGTCAGACGGCGTATTTCAACCGATCCCGCTGCGCCATACAGCACCGGAGCGACAGCGTCGTTCGAGCGCCCGTCCCAATGCGCGACGCGCATGGTCGCTTTGTCAACGGCCACGCTGGTGGCCCGGGGCGGCCCCCGCGTGACTGTCTCAGGGAAGCCTTTACCAGCGACCTACTTGCGGTCTCGACACGGCAAGCAGGCGCTGCGCCAACTTTGCGAAGAGCGGCCGGCAGCATTTCTGCGGCACATCTTAAGCATCGTCGCGAGCAAGAGGCGCGATTAGAATAATGGGGACGGCCGGTGGCGCATAGTGAGAATTAGGCAGTGGTCCAATCGATACCAAAACTAGCTGCCGAGTACATCATTGAATGGCCTGACGGCCAGCGCGCAAAGGTCGCCTGTGTCTCGGAAGACGGCATGCGCTTTCGCGTCGAGGGTCTGCCGTCGTTGCTGCGGGCGACCGACAGCTTTCGGGTGGTCAGGAGAGGACGAATAGCCGTTCCGGATTGAGCGCGCTGGAGACGCCTAGTAGCTCTAGCCAGAGGTGACATCGGGGTCAGCGCGCAGCCCGAGGTTCGCGATCTCCCCCTGTATTGGCCGGGACTACAAGTGCAGCCACAACCCAAGCTGGACCGGCCTGCGTTGGCCCGACGTTTGTCAAAAGCTACCGCTACGTAACAGCGGTCGCCTCGCCTTTTGACGCCCGAATCCCCGGATAGTGTCTAGGGACGTGGGCATTCCGCCGTTGCCCTGGCGCGCGCGGCCAGCCGGCTGATCGTCGATTGGTCCACATTGAGCGGCCGCGCTACCGCGCTCTGCGGCTCGCCGGCATCGAGCAGCTTGATCGCCTGCCGCTGTTGATGCTTGGTCAACTTCGATGGTCGACCGAACTTCGCCCGCTTCTCTCGCGCGCCGAATGCCGACGTCGGTGCGCGCCTTGATCAAGCTGCGCTCGAACTCAGACAGTCCGCCCGGAATGGTCACCATCATCTTGCCGTGCGGCGTGGTGGTATCGGCCCAAGCATCGGCCAAGCTCTTGAACGCAGCTCCCGACTCACTGACCTCGTGCAGGATATTGAGCAGATCGCGGCTCGAGCGCGCCAGCCTGTCGAGCCGGGTGATGATCAGCACGTCACCTTTCCCGAGCGCAGCGATTGCCTTTCGCAATTGCGGCCGGTCAAAACGCGCGCCGCTCAGGTTCTCAGACAGAAGCCGAGGAAGGCGAAGGTCTCCGGTCGCCGCTCGCCGCGCCGCTGAAGCGAGAGGGCCGCGAACCGGCCAAACTCGATCAGGCGTCTTGTTCTCATGGAGCGTCAGGCCGAAGCTGGCCAGCCGCGCCTTGAGCGCCAAGAGCATTTCCTGCGCATCTGCCTTGCTCTCGAAGCCCGTGACGAAGTCGTCGGCGTAGCGCGCGGTCACAATGCGACCGCGTGAGTGGCGACGACGTCATTGGTGGACCCAGAGATCGAGGATGTAGTGCAGGAAGATGTTGGCAAGGAGCGGGCTGATGCCTGCCCCTTGCGGCGTGCCCCTGTCCGTCTCTTGCTTCTCGCCGCTCTCAAGAACGCCGGCCGGCAGCCACAGCCCGATGAGCCGCAAGATGCGAGGATCGGCGATTCTATGCGCCACCATCCGCAGCAGCCACTCGTGGTCGACCGAGTCGAAGAAGCTGCGAATGTCGGCATTGAGCACGCAGTTCACGCGCTAGTGTGGTCTCTCAGGAGGTTGTCCATCTGGTCTGAACCGAGTGACCGCGACATTAAGGATCGGGAAGAGCTGCCGGAGGATATTGCCGTTCCGCTCCTCGAAGCTTCCCAAGGCGAATCGCGGGAGTCGATTCAGGACCTGTACGCTGCGTTGCTTGCCAATGCGATGGACAGCAGGTTCGCCGGGGATGTCCGCCCAGAGTTTATCGAAATCGTCAAACAACTACAGCCGATTGATGCCGTCGTTCTCGAGTTCGCGAGAGGGCGATATATCGAGCCCTCTAGGCGAATCTTCAACAACAAGGATGCTTTCGAAGCGCTGAAGAACTATCGATCAACCGCAATAGAGGTGAGCCTCGAAAATATGCAGCGGCTCAAGTGCATCAGGTCTCATTCCCAAGGCCTCCTATTGTCGACATTTGGGTTTGAGTTCATGTCGGCATGCGATCGGCATGTCGGAAGTTATCTTCCGCATTTCGCGGTCGCGTCAGCCGACAGCCCGCGCTGCTGAGACATGATCTCCGCCAGATCGTGCCGGTATTGCTCATGCCGCCGCTCTGACCGTCGAAGACCGTTCGAGCCGTGCGATCGCGGTGGAGATGGCGGCCAACGGTGCGGACGTGGTCCCCTAGACATCGCGGGGCCGGTTTCTCCCGCCTCCAATGCCGAGCCGGCGACGGCCGAGGAACTCGATGCGATCGTGCGGATGGTCAAGAAATTCGGAAGGCGCAGCGAAGGGATCAAGGCAGACATTCGCGTCATCGGTGCGGTGCGGGCGCGCGCCCGCCCCGTCCAAGGCATTCCGACGTCGCGGTTAACGAGAGACGCGAGACGCCCACCTCGGCATCCGGCAAGTGGGAAAAAGGGCAGCCCCTACTTCTTCACCTTGCTCGCATCCATCTTGATGCTCGGATCCAGCATCTTCGTCGTGAACGCGGTGGTCACGTCAAACGGCTTTTCCATGCCGAGATAGGTCTGGACCAGCTCGTAGTCCTTCTTCATCCGCTCGCCGTCGATCCAACCGAGGCCCTTGGTGGTCGTAAACTCGTCCGTCATCAGATATTTGATGCGCTCCCACTGGCGCTCCTGGTTCTCCTTGTCGAGACCGGAGACCTGGTCGAGCAGCGCCTTCAGGCACGGCGTGACGTCGGCGACGCAGGCCGCGAAGGCCTTCTGCGTGACGCGCACGAACTCTTCCGCGACCTTCGGGTTCTTCTGCAAGTAGACTCCATTGACGATCAGCGAATTGCCGTAAGGGTTGAGGCCGATGTCCTTCCAGTTGACGAAGCCGAGGTCGGGACCGAACTCGATCACCTTGAGATCGTGCTCGTTGTAGAAGTCGCTGATGATGTCCACCGTGTGGCTCTTCAGCGCGGCGATCTTCGCGGTCGGCCCGATATTGACGAAGCTGACGGAATCAGGCGCAAGCCCCGCGGCCTTAGCGAAGGCCGGCCACATCACGCGCGAGGCATCGCCCGGCGGATTGCCGATCTTGTGGCCGGCGAAATCCTTCACGCCGTTCACGCCATAGCTCTTCAGCCAGTAGAAGGTCTGCCCGGTATTGGCGTAGATGCTCATCAGCGCGACGTCGTCGGCGCCCTTGCTCTTGGCCACCAGCATGGTGGCGAGATCCGCGATCCCGAACGCCGAGCCGCCGGAGCCGACCTTGGCGGCGGAGACGCCCGAACCCTTGCCGACCTCGATGGTCAGATCGATGCCCGCCTTCTCGTACCAGCCCTGCGCCTTGGCGTAATAGAACGGTGAATGATCGGCCGTCGGCGTCCAGTTCAGGATCAGATTGACCGCCTGGCTCGCGTTCGCCGGCACCGCGGGTAGACCGAGCGCCAGAGCCACAAGAGCCGCCTGCAAACGCTTCATCGTCTCTCTCCCCATTGCCGCGACCCGGCTTGTCGCTCTCCTCGTGTGAGGTTACCAATGCAACAAGCCCGTCCTCAACTTGTCAACTGTTTGGTTGGAAATGCCCGCAAAACTTTCAGGAGGCAGCGTGCCGCAGCGCCGCGACCCTGTCGCCACCCGCAAGAAACTGCTCACCGCGGCGCGCCAGGAGTTCGCCCGACACGGTTTTGCGGGTGCACGCGTCGACGAGATCGCGGAGCGCGCTGGCGTCAACAAACAGTTGGTCTATCATTATTTCGGCGACAAGGACGCGCTCTACCTCGCCGTGCTCGAATGGGTCTACGAGGACATCCGCGAGCAGGAACGCAAGCTCAATCTCGAAGGCCTGCCGCCGGACAAGGCCATCCGCAAGCTGATCGAGGCCTCCTTCGATCATCTGGCCGAAAACCCTGATTTCATCGTGCTTTTGAACGACGAGAACCGCGGCGGCGCCCGCCATGTCCGCGGCTCGACGCGGCTGGAAGCCATGCATTCGCCGCTGGTGAGGAGCGTCTCCCACATCCTGCAGGAAGGCGTGCGCGCCGGCCTGTTCCGCAACGGGATCGACCCGATCCAGCTTTATATCTCCATCGCAGGCCTCAGCTATTTCTTCTTCTCCAACACCCCGACGCTGTCGGCGATCTTCGGCAAGGACCTGTCGAGCCGCACCGCCCGACGAGCCCGCCGCCGGCACGTGGCCGATCTGGTGCTGCAGTCGCTCCGACCGTAATCAACCATCTGGTTGAAACTTGTCCCAAGGCCGGTTAGGCTGTGCCTCGCGGCGATGAGGGCTACCGCAAATGGGAGAACCAGGTGGCTGGTGGCGGAGCAAGTCCTGCGCGCAGCTTTGCGATCATCCTGATCGTGCACCTCGCCGTGCTCGTGCTCTGGCAGGTCTCGGTCGACGCCTTCCACGCGCCGAAATTCATCCTGCCCTCCCCGCTCGCGACGGTGAAGACGCTGGGCACCGCGAGCTATTCCTGGGGAGCTAACACGCTGGTAACGGCGATTGAGATCCTCGGCGGGTTCGCGCTCGGTGCTGTCGTCGGCGTCGCACTTGCCGTGATCTTCAGCTGGGCGCCGCTCGTGAGCCTGGTGCTGCTGCCGCTGTTCGTGACCTTGAACATGATCCCGAAGGTCGCGCTTGGCCCGCTCTTCATCGTCTGGTTCTCCTATGGCATCCTGCCGAACATCCTGATCGCCTTCAGCATTTGCTTCTTCCCAATCCTGCTGACCACCGCGCGGGGTCTGCGCGAAGTCGAGCCAGACCTGCTCGATCTCGTCAAATCGCTGCGTGGCTCGCGCTGGACGCTTTTCCGCAAAATCCAGCTGCCTGGTTCGCTGCCTTACGTGTTCTCCGGTATGAAGGTCGGCGCTATCCTCGCGGTCGCCGGCGCCATTGTCGGCGAGTTCATCGCCTCCGAGCGCGGCCTCGGCTACCTCATGATCCAGGTGCAATCTTCGCTCGACACGCCCGCAATGGTGATGGCGGTCGTGCTGCTGACGCTGCTCGGCGTCGCCCTCTACGGCCTGGTGCTCGTCCTCGAACGCATGTTCGTGGTCGGGGACGCAAGACAAAATTGAAGGAGCTCTCCATGCTGCTCTCCCGCCAGGCGCTGCCAAAGACCATTTCTGACATCACCGCCCTCGATGATCTCCTCTGCCGTCCGACGCAGGCGCTGATCGACGACCTCAAGAATGTCGACGGCGACATCATGATCCTCGGCGTCGCCGGCAAGATGGGCCCGACGCTCGCAGGCCTGGCCAAGGCCGCCGCGCCGGATCGCCGCGTCATCGGCGTCGCCCGCTTCAGCGATGTCAGCGTCAAGGACTGGCTGCACGCGCGCGGCGTCGAGACCATCAATTGCGACTTGCTGGACGAGGCCGCGATCAAGGCGCTCCCAAAGGCGCCGAACATCATTTTCATGGCCGGCCGCAAGTTCGGTGCCGAGGGTGATCTGTCGCTGACCTGGGCGATGAACGCGCATGTGCCGGCATTGGTAGCGCAGGCTTTCCCACGGTCGCGGATCGTCGCGTTCTCGACCGGCTGCGTCTATCCGTTCGTGCCCGTCGACGGCAAGGGCTCGACCGAGGATATGGCGCCGAACCCGCCCGGCGAATACGCCCAGTCCTGCGTCGGCCGCGAGCGCATGTTCGAGTATTTCTCGCACAAATTCGCAACGCCGGGTCGACTGTTCCGACTTAATTACGCGATCGACATGCGCTATGGCGTGCTGCACGACATTGCGACAAAAGTGCTGATGGGCACACCGATCGACGTCAGCCTCGGCCACGTCAATTTCATCTGGCAGGGCGATGCGTCCGCGCAGGCGCTGCGCTGCCTGGCGCATTGCACGGCGCCGACCTCGCCGATCAATGTCAGCGGCCACGAGATTTTGGCCGTGCGCGATCTCGCACAGAAATTCGGCGCCCGCTTCGGCCGCGCGCCGGTGCTGACGGGCAAGGAAGAGCCGACGGCCTGGCTGACCGACACGTCGAAAGCCGTGGAGCTGTTCGGGCTGCCCGTCATCGACACCGAGCAGTTGATTGCCTGGACCGCCGACTGGGTCTCCCGCGCCATGCCGAGCCTCGGCAAGCCGACAAAATACGAGGTGCGCGATGGCCGCTACTGATGGGCGTCCCGTCATCAAGCTCGGCCTGGATGATGCCACGGCCGGGCTCGTCCTCTCGGCGGAGGCACACTGGAACCAGACCGAGGAGGATTGGCGCGTCTTCCTGCGCGACGGCGTCGTGTTTGGTATCCGCACCGGCGTGCTGCTGGTCGCAACGGCCGCGCTGCTGCCCTATTCCGGCAACAACGCCTGGATCAGCATGGTGCTGGTGACATCCAGCCACCGCCGGCGCGGCCTCGCCACGCGGCTCGTCGATGCCTGCCTCGAGACCGCCCGCAAGAACGGCCTGACCAGTTGGCTCGACGCGACACCTGATGGCGTTGCCGTCTACGGGCCGCTCGGCTTCACGCCGACGCTGCAATTGCGGCGGCTGAAGCTGGCGAGACCAGCGCACACTCCCGCGCCGCCGCCGCCCTCCGCAGCGCTCGAAGCGCTTCGCGCGCGCGATCGCCGTGCCACCGGCTTCGACCGGACCGCCCTGCTGTCCGCCTTCGCGCAGCGTTCCGGCTCGCGCATCGCCGCCACGAGCGGAGCGATCGCGCTAGTCCGCGATGGCCGGACTGCGCGCCATATCGGCCCGCTGTTCGCGGACGAGGCCGCCGAAGCGCTGGCGCTCGTTCATGCCATCGCGCGATCGGAATCCGGACCGCTGCTGATCGACGCTGTCGCGCCGCAGACTGCGTTTCTGGAAGGATTGACCGCCTCAGGGTGGACCATCGAGCGTCCGTTCCAGCGCATGCGGTTCGGTCCCGCTACCACCCCGGGCGAGGAAATGCCATTCGCCGTCGCCGGCCCTGAATTCGGATAGGACATCATGCACCACAGCCAGATCAACAGGGACATCCGCAAGCTGATTGCCGAGGGCACCGTGCTGCCGGCGCATCCGCTCGCGCTCACCGCCGAGCGACAGCTCGACAAGACACATCAGCGCGCGCTGACGCGCTATTACATCGATGCTGGCTCGGGCGGCCTTGCCGTCGGCGTCCACACCACGCAATTCGCAATTCGCGATGTCGGGCTCTACCGTCCGGTACTCGAGTTAGCCGCTGAGACCGCAGCAAACTGGACTAAGCGTCCGCTTGCAATGGTCGCGGGGCTCGCTGGTCCGACCGCACAGGCCGTGACTGAAGCCCGCACCGCACGTGATATCGGTTATCACGCCGGCCTCCTCAGCCTCACCGCAATGAAAAGCGCGTCCGAGGACGAAATCATCGCGCATTGCACCGCTGTTGCCGCGGAAATCCCGCTCGTGGGATTCTACCTTCAGCCGGCGGTCGGCGGCGTCATCCTGTCGAGCCGGTTCTGGCAGCGTTTTGCCTCGGTCGAAAATGTCATTGCGATCAAGATCGCACCATTCAACCGCTATCGCACGCTCGACGTGCTGCGCGGCGTAGCTGCCGCCGGCGCCCTCGACCGCGTCGCGCTCTACACCGGCAATGACGATCACATCCTGCTCGACCTGATGCTGCCGTTCGATCTCCGCGACAAGGGCGTCACCACGCGCACTTATTTTAAAGGCGGCCTGCTCGGCCACTGGTCAGTTTGGACCTCAAGCGCCATCAAGCAGTTCGAGCGCTGCAAGGCGGCGCGGCACAAGGACAGCGTGCCGGCCGATCTCCTCGCGCTCGATGCCCGCGTCACCGATTGCAACAGCGCCTTCTTCGACGTGGCCAACAATTTTCACGGCTGCATCGCCGGCTGCCACGAGATCCTGCGCCGTCAGGGCCTGATGAAGGGTCTCTGGTGCCTCGATCCGAACGAAGGTCTCAGCCTCGGCCAGAAAGACGAGATCGATCGCGTGACGCGCGAGCATGCCGACCTTAGCGACGATGCCTTCGTCGCCGACAATTTGAGCAAATGGCTGGCATGAGCTCAAAACCCTTCATCAGCCTGCAAGGCGTCCGAAAGGTCTATCGCAGCGGCGGCAGCGAGTTTCTCGCTGTTTCCGACGTGACCATGGACGTGCAGGAGGGTGAGCTGGTCTCGCTGGTCGGCCCGTCCGGCTGCGGCAAGACCACGGTCATGAAGATGCTGGCCGGCCTGCACAACGCGGACGGCGGCACCGTGACCATCGGCAACGCGTGCAGCCCGTTCGATCCGAGCCGTGACATTGGCATGGTGTTCCAGCAGGCGCTGCTGCTGAAATGGCGCACCATCCTAGACAACGTATTGCTACCGGCCGAGATCGTCGGCCTCCCGATGAAGGCCGCGCGCGAACGGGCGCGCGACCTGCTCAATCTCGTCGGCCTCTCAGGCTACGAGCAGAAATATCCCCAGCAATTGTCCGGCGGCATGCAGCAACGCACGTCGATCGCGCGCGCCTTCATCCACGATCCAAAGTTGATCCTGATGGACGAGCCGTTCGGCGCGTTGGATGCACTGACGCGTGAGCAGATGAATCTGGAGATGCTGCGGATCTGGCGGGAGAGCGGCAAGACCATCATCTTCGTCACGCATTCGATCCAGGAAGCCGTATTCCTGTCCTCGCACTGCGCGGTGCTGACGGCCGGGCCGGCGAAGATGGCCGACTACTTCCCGATCGACCTGCCCTTCCCGCGCGATCTGCCGTTGAAGACAATGGATGCGTTTGGCGCGTATGCACGGCGGATCTACGCGAAGCTGGGGCTGGGGGCGGCGTAGTACGCCACACGGTAGCTGCCGGCTTGCGATAAAGAGGAAGAGGCCGCCAACTGTGGCGGCCTTTCTCAGGGGGCAAGAATGCGCTCACGAATTATCGGCCGCTTGATCGGCGTGGCCGTGATCGAATTCGTAATAGGTGTTTCGTGGCTGTTCGGTGCCAACCAAATGCTAGTACTGATGCTCATCCACGTCGGCCTGTCGCCAGTTCGGGTGATGGCTCGTGTGGATGCCTATGAAACGCTATGGTCTAGTCGGCTTCGCTGCGGCCATTCTCTTAGCAGCAAGCCTCGCTCCCGATGACGCAGTTGCGCGTCGAGGCGGAGGTGGTTATCGCGGTGGCAGATTTCATGGAGGAGGAGGTCGCGTCGCTCATGTAAGAGGCGGTGCCGTCCACGGGCGAGTCGTCGGCGCCGGCGGAGGGTATGGCTACAGACCAATTCCCGGTAGTCCTGTCGCACGTGCGTCGGTACGACGGGGCGCATACCGCGCGGCCTATAGGGGCGCAGCCTATCGCGGCGCCGCTGTTGGCGCCGCGGCCGCAGGGGCCGCCTACTACAGCGGTTACAACAATCGCTGCTACTACAATTCCTACGGCCACCAGTCGGTAAGCATCACTGCGGGTCCTTTCGGCTGAACTGAACCTATGACGCATAATGAAGCCAGCGGTCCTTCGAGCTTCTTTGGTTCAAGGTGTCTGTCGCCGCCAGCCACGGAGCAGCGGTGCGCCGGGTTGACGTCACTTGGCGTCTTGATAGGCTGCTTGCATGGGCATCTTTGAAAAGCATCGCGGTACTCTAGTTCCCGTTCACGAGGACAACGCTAAGACGAGGGATTGGCTCGTCCTCCTGGAAGCAGCCACCATAGTTGGCGAGCAACGTGACAAGCTTCGGGTGGCGCTGACCACGCAAGAGCGGAAGCTCGTGAAGAAGCGCAGGCTATTCGGCAAGCCGCAGTATTTCCTTGTCATAGACGGCTATGATCCAAGGATACACGCTCTCTATTTCTGCCCCCAGCTCTACAAGAACGAAAACGGCAGTCTAGCCCCACTAACGGGGCCGGAAATCGGCCAGCTAATGGCTCAAGCACTTGAGGGCGGTGCAATTGAAAAAGCGCCTTGGTACGAGCCGGGCGACGGTGCCCCGAAGGACCTAGTGATCAAGGCGGCGCCCAACCTGGAGCTTGATAGTTTGGTCGTCGACGCTCCTATGCCGAGATCGAATAAGCCCGCGCCTCTCAGAGCGGTCCCTATTAGCGACAAAGACAAGTGAGGCGTTCGTGTTGACTGCTGCTATTGACGGCTGCTGCTATTGTAGCCGTGACTGTGCGCTCCCGAACTCCCTCAGCATCAGCCCCCTTTCGGAACTCCGAGTTTCAGTGTCGCTTTTGCAACCCTGCCCGTAAGCAGAGGTTAACCCAGGTTAACAACGCCGGGGTTTGCCATGGGCCAGTCCACTCCGTTTTCTAAGCTTGCAATGGTCGTCGAAGATGATCGCGATTCAGCGCGAGATGATCGCAATTCTTCTGGAGGAGAGTGGCTTCCAGGTGCTTCAATTCGAGGATGCCGATAGCGCAACTATGGTGCTCAAGGTCCATCACGCGGCAGTGCTGATTACTGATGTCAACCTGATCGGCAAAATGACCGGCGTTGAACTCGCACACATCGCGAGGGCAATTGATCCCGACCTTCGTATCGTTGTGACCTCAGGAAGACCTTGCCAGAGCGTGCTGCCTTCGGACGTGACGTTCCTATCGAAGCCGGTCTATCCGGTCGATTTGTTAAGGATGGCGACAAACTAGGCTGGCGCGCCCGCTACGTGCCAAGCAAGGCCCTTGTCGCTCTGCGGACGTGAAAAGCCCCAGACAGCTGCTGTCCGGGGCTTTGAACAGAACAAGACGGTCTCGCGCTCCGTTTTGTTACCACTCAGGTCCGTAATAACCGCGGCGCTCGTAATAGGGCTCGCCGTACCCATAGGGACGATCATAGTAGCCGCGGTCGTAGGCGTAGGATCCTCGGAACGGTGCAGTCGCGATAGCGCCAGCCGTTCCGATAGCCGCGCCAGCGAGGCCAGCGGCAGCTCCGATGGGGCCGACGCCATAGTGATGGGCGTAATAGTGGCCGCGATGGTGCACGATCCGCGCTTCCGCGGGGGCAGCCACCAAGGTCGCTACCGCCGCAGCGGCAGCCAATAGCTTCACTTTGATCATTGTATTTCCTCCTCTGAGCGGATTTAACGGCACCGAGACAAATCAGTTCCGGAGGTGGCCGGCGTGCTGCCGCCTGGGTGTGATGAATCGTTAGACCGGGGCTTGCCTGACTTGGCTGCTGAAGGGGTCGACCAGCTGCAGATTGGTCTGGGAGAGTTGTTCAACGAAGGGTTCGAACGCGGCCGCTCCTGAACCCTCCGGTCATCTTGTGCATCCTTCCTCGGCGGCCACGGCCGACATGGCCGCACGCGCGATGCGCATGCAAAGCTTCAAGGGCACTCAAGACGCAACGCGGCCTCAAGCCAATCGACCGGAGCAAGGCCTTCAGGAGGCGGCCTGGAGCGGGAGCCTCTTGCTTTTGTTGGGTGTCGCCAGACTTCGCGGCCGGCCGATCAGATATCCCTGCATTTCGTCGCACCCGTCTGCAGGAGGAGCGTCATCTGGGCTTCGGTCTTTATGCCCTCCGCCAGCACCGGGACCCCGAGGCCGTGGGCGAGGCCGATCACGGCCCGGACGATGGCGAGCGAGCGATCGTTTTGGCCGAGCGCCATCACGAAGGATCGGTCGATCTTGATTCGGTCGAGGGGGAAAGCTTCCAGGTATGACTGAGTATCCCGTGCCGAAGTCGTCCAGTGCGATTTGAACCCGGTGCCTTGAGCGACTGCATCGTCTTCTTGGCGCGCGCGATGTCCTCGATCAGCACGCCTTCGGTGATTTCGAGCTCGAGCCGCGAGCCCGGCAGCCCGCTATCGCGCAGCGCCTGGCGGACGTGCGCTTCGAGATTCTCGCGGCGCAACTGCGCGGCCGAGACGTTGACTGCGATCCTCAGCGGCCGTGGCCATGACGCAGCTTCCCTGCACGCCTCCGTCAGTACCCAGTCGTCTATCTGCGCGATCGAGCCGCTCCGTTCGGCGACCGGAATGAACTCGCCGGGCGGAACGATGCCGCGAAGCGGATGGCGCCAACGGATGAGCGCCTCATAAGCCTTCAACGTGCCGTCCCGGTGCTGCTGCGGCTGATACTCCAGAAAGAGCTCGCATCGCTCGACGGCGACCCGCAGGTCGTGCTCGATCGCCCGGCGCTCCCGCAGTTGCTGGTCCATGGCGCTCGTGAACAGGCGAATCGCTGCCCTGCCTTCATGCTTGGCGCGGTAAAAGGCGGCATCGGCATTGGCCAGCAACGAGACCGCATTGTCGGCATCTCGCGGATACAGTGCGGCGCCAACGCAGAGATCAATCTGAAGGGCGTGGCCGTCGACCTCGATGGGCCGTTCGACGGCGTGCATGCGTCTCGACACTTTGAAGGCCCCCGCGTAGCCTCGCGCACCACGGACGCCCGAGTTCTTCGTTCGCTAGTGTGTTTGTGAACAAGTTTCTCAGTCTTCTTTGACATCATCATCTGGATTCAACTGGCTTCGATATTCCCGCGCTATCGTGTCGAAGCAGGTGCAGGAGACTTGCCGAGAGCGTGAGAGTTGATGATGTTGACGAGCCCGCGCAAGCTGTGGATCAACCCACCTTTTTCGAGTGCTTCAAGGCATTCGGTCACGCTTGCCCGTCGAACACCAAGCAGATGAGCCAAGACTTCGTGGGTGAGCGGCAACTTATCGTCCTCGAGGGCATTGCTGGCGACGAGCAGCCATCGGGCGAGTCGTTGCTTGACGGAGTGTGCCGCATTGCAGACGCCTCGACTGCGAGGTCTGCAGCAACACGACATCTACGTGTCTGAGCAGAATTCTCCTAGAGCTCGAGACGGGATCTAGCGAGTTCAAAAATGCCTTGAGAGCGTCCGCGTCCTCGCGGCTGATTTTGGTGTACCAGGGGTAGGGAATGGCGGGACATAGATAGCTGCCATCGGCCGATATGCCCTGATGGAAAGCCCGGTAGAACTGATTCTCACTCGACGCGGTAGTCGGACTTGCCGTTGCAATGTGGCTGTACGCAACTCCGACTGCCTCGCTTGCGGTGCTGCTGGGGGGCGATAGGCGGCATAGTGCCAGATCCCCTGCAACTTGCGCATACTGCTCTCCCGAGGGAGCCCCTGAGGTCGCTTCAGCGCTTTCGCATCTGGATTCACACCAAACGGAAACTCAACTGGCCGGAAGGGATCTGGTCACAGATCTTGTTCGTTCTAGTGACCGTTGCCCTTGTCGAAATCGTTCGGACTGGCATCCAAAGCAGCTAATTCTGCAACACGCAAAAGACCCTAGCCCATGGGGCCATGGCGGTCAGTTACCCACACCCACGACGCGCAGTAGCTCGCGCGCGTTCGGAGCCACCCAGTAATCGACAATGTTTGCTAGCGGTGGCGGGGGCTTCGTCGGCGTGATCCGCTCGTAGGGCAGCGAACGAAAACGGCCGCAGGACCCTGCCCCACATCCTGCGGCCTCATTTTTCCGGGAAAATTCAATGTTTGCGAATGATGCTCGACTTCCAGCCCCGGCTGAGCGGAATGATTGCAGGACTCGGGCTGAAGTTTGAGTCGCCAATCGGTGTTCCAGAACGGAACATACGCGATGTTGCGACAGCGCCACGTTAAGGTCAGGACGGCGAACCTAAAGCAAATTGCTGTGATCCCGATCAGCGTCCCGGTGCATCAGAACGCGATAATGTTGGCTCGCCACTTACTCTTCCCAAACCATCTCCCCGCACTGACATCGAGCAGGTCGCTGCTGGATGAAGAGAGTAACCCGGAAGGTTTCTTTGGCGGAGCGACCCTTTAAGTGACCATCGTCTATTCTGGGTGCCTGGTCGCGGTCTGGTCCGCGACCAGGCGGTCGAGCGCCATAGCCTGAAGCCAGCCCCAGGGCGATGGTTGCTCGGCCGTCACCGTAGCAAACAACATGCCACGCCTAGACCGTGGCTCCGATACTCGGGACGTCGGCGTCCGGGGTCCGGCTGGCATGTTTGGTGGCGCGGCGCGGGAAACAGAAAAGCGGCCTCGGGTACGCAGCGGGCTGGGTAGGCCGGGGCCGCTCTGCGGGCATTGGTGGCCCGCAGCCATCAACGAACCGCGGGGGCGCCGTCGGTTCCTGCCCAAATCCGGCGCCGGGCCAACTAGGCTTGCGACTTGTACCCGCCTTCAGCGAGGCGCGGCCCCAGCCCTAGCCGGTGATTCACTCAGCCATTCGCCATTGCGAAAAGGTTTCGCCGCTCTTTCGACTGATCTGGCCTCGCTGCTTGCGAAAGCGCTGAGTACGGCCGTATATCGCCTGCCGGGACCGTCCTAGGCGTTTGGCGGTTTCGTCAGCTTGGACGCCATCGCTTCTTCGTCCGGCAACCAGGGCCGTCCTGTTGCGTGATCGTTGGACATAGAAATCACGTCGGAGGTCAATTACGAAACGATAGCGCCAGATCGTAAGTGAACGTTCAAAAACGGCAGCGTCGCAATTGCTTGGCTGGCTCCTTGGCGTGACGAGTCGTTGCACCTAGAGGGCACCAATCTTTAGACAAATCACGTAGGCGATTACAAATCCCGGCAGAAAGAGGAAAAACCACACGACGCCGTTCGGCTCGCCATGGGATGCAAACTCACGGTTTGGATCTGTCTCACGGTGATGGGGCACGTCCGAAGAGATGTTCTGACTCGGGCGTCTGCGTCTGGCTACTCGCCTTAGAAGCTGCTTGACGGCCGTTTCGTGCGAGCTCGTTGTGGTGTCATCTCGATCGGACATCGGTGCTCTACCTCTTCACTTCATCCGATGTCGACCAGCCGCGGCTATTCCCGCCATTCCTCGGACCTTCGCTTGGTAGCCCGGCCGCTAACTGCGCACGAAATCCCGCAATATCTCGAAGTAATTCGTCGCGACCCGGCCCCTGCGGAAGCTTCCGAGCGGTGGCCTCTAATAGCCTCACAGCCGTTTCTTCTAGTTTCCGCATGTCGTTGCTGCAACCGTTCGGTGGGTGCTTCCGGCGACGCACCGCCGATCAATGCGTTGGTGAGATCGCCCCCCGCGTCGACCACGATGACATCGCCGGGATCGGCGATCGCCATCGCCTTGTGAAGCATCAGATTGTCGCCCGGGCACGTCTTCACGGTCAGCGCGGGGCCGGCCATCCCTCCGGACTGGTGCCTCTCGAGATTTTCTTGGCCTGCCTGATGACCGGGGTCATTTCCTCGGGCTTCTCGGTCTTGAAGCGAGTGAATTGAACGATCGTCACTGGCTACCTCCATCATTGTGTGAAATGTCCAAGAGGCACCGGATCGTAGCGGCGCGGCGCTTTGGCTATTCTAAAATTGATCAAGTAGCTCAATCTATTCTCGCTCGTTCGCCACGGAATCTGTGAACCATCTCACACCCGACACAACCGCAAACCGATAACTTCTTTTTGTAGTCCTACCGCTTGAGTGACAAAGCGATGAAGAAAATCGTTGTTCTCTCTGACGGCACAGGCAACTCCTCTGCCGCTGTCTGGCGCACTGATGTATGGCGCACATTCGAGGCAATCGATCTCTCGAATTCGGATCAGGTCGCATTTTATGACGACGGGGTTGGGACCTCGAGCTTCAAACCTCTCGCGATACTCGGCGGCGCCTTCGGCTACGGCCTGAAACGCAATGTCATCGACATCTACAAGTTCATCTGCAGAAATTATCGAGACGACGGTGACGAGATATTCGGCTTCGGCTTTAGCCGTGGTGCTTTCACAATCCGCGTAGTCGTAGGCTTGATCTTGGATCAGGGCTTGGTCGAGGCGGAAGATGAGCTCGATCTCGATAGTCGCGCGACTGCCGCGTTCGAGGACTATCGACGTCGCAAGTATCATACGGTCTGGTGGAGCTTGTTCAGGGGTGATCGAAAAATACCGCCGCCTAAGGACACAGCCAGAAATAAGCCGGTCAAGAGCATCCGTTTCCTGGGCCTTTGGGATACGGTGGCGGCCTACGGGCTCCCCGTCGATGAAATGACCCGCGGCGTCAACAAATGGATATGGCCGCTCGAGCTCCCAAGCCGGGTGCTTGATCCCCGCGTTAAACGCGGCTGCCACGCGTTAGCCTTGGACGATGAACGCACGACATTTCACCCCGTCTTGTGGGATGAGAGCAAGGAGACGCCAGCCCAATCCGAACAACCGCGGCCGATCTCCGAGGAACGCATCAGCCAAGTCTGGTTCTCCGGAATGCATTCCAATGTCGGCGGCGGTTATCCCGACGATTCGCTGGCGAGGATCCCGCAGTGCTGGATCATGACCGAAGCCCAGAAGTGCGGCCTTCGCTTCAAGTCTGCTCCAACCGCCGATCCGGATAGTATGATCGCCACGCATGCCGCCAGAGACAAGGACGGGCGGCTCTATGACTCTCGCAGCGGCCTCGGCAGTTATTACCGCTACGGTCCGCGCAAGCTCGCCGTGCTGTGTCACGACCGCCTTTCGCGCGACGAAGGCCATCGGGTCAAGATCGATAAGCCAAAGATTCATGAGAGCGTCTTTCGGCGCATCCAAAACAACGCACATCCTTGCGCGCCACTCGGTATCCCGTCGCGGTATGACGTCCTCACGGACAAGGGCCAAATCCTTCCGGCCCCCGCCAACCCCTACGAAACGAGCGCTCAGAGTGAAGCGCGGGCGAAGGCGCAGGAAGCGGTCTGGAACACGGTTTGGCTTCGCCGCGTCGTATACTTCTTAAACGTCTTTGCCTCCGCGGCGCTGCTGGTTTTTCCGCTGCTGAAAGCCCTGCCGGCCTCAGATGAGTTCTCCAGTCCCGTGCGGTGGCTTTCCGACCTCATTCGCCTCATCGGCTCCTTTCTTCCGTCCATTGCCACGCCCTGGATCAACGGATATGCCCGCAGTTCCCTTACTTTCCTGGTTCTCGCGCTGGCGGTTGCGGCATTCTCGCTAATCGGAAGCCGGCTCTCGGCACGCATCAAGAGCGACATGGGCGCGATTTGGCAAAATTCTATGGTGACCGGCACCACTATCGCAAGCGCGCCGGAAAACTGGATCTATCGGCTGCGCACCAGCACGCCGTACGAATGGTCCAAACGATTTTGGAAGTTTCAGTTGGGGCCCGCCCTCTCAGCCGTCTTCTTTCTGTATGCCGGAATTATGGCCGTCAACCACCTCCTCTACATCGTCATCGACGATGCCGGCTTCGTGTGCAGCGAGAGTAGTCCGACCGCAATGACAAAGGGGGAAACGCGACGACTGATCCTTGACACGTCTTCAGTGTGCTCGCCCACTGGCATTCTTCTTCAAGATGGTCAGCGCTATCTCGTCACGATCAAAGCGAGGGAACCGCAATGGTTCGATCGGACGATTGCGACGACGGCTGCAGGCTTCTATAGCCTGGACCCGCCCACGATCTGGGAACGGGCAGCGATGCTGTTTGCGCTCCCGATGCGCCGCGAATTGATCCGGCCCTGGTTCAGGATCGTCGCTAGGACCGGCAGCGTCGGAGGCGAGGAGAGCTTTTTGGATCCCGATCCAGAAGACCATTCGATCGAAGAGGTGATCCGCGCAACGCGCGATGGCGAACTATTTTTCTTTGTCAACGACGCCGTCGTTGGCGTGCCTAGACTGGCCGGTACATTTTATGCGAACAACCGTGGCACCGCCGAAATTACGGTGACGCGGCGGTAGCCCCTAATAGGTAGATCACGGATTATGGAAAGAAGTCGGCCGAGGGCCGAGTTCTGGGCCGAAGCAGGTTCATCATCTTCTGCTCCTGTAGGCTGGCAGCCGCTTCGCGCGCCCGCTCTGCGGGGCGGGCTCTATAAGTTGCGCTCACCGAATCTTCGTCTGGGAGCCGAGGCTCCCGGCCGGTCGTTCAAGGACGTGCAACAAGCAATGACTGCACGTTTGCACCGCCGGCCATGAGAGGATTCGACGGCTCGAAGTGCTCCCCCAGTTCTCGTTTCTGGACAAGCAAGCGCGCATCGAGAAACGCATCCTTCAGGCTTACGGCTCGCCGGAGCGCGACGTTAAAAAACGCATCACCGAAATAGGTCCACTTCGCCTTATCTTGACACCCAAACGACGCATGATTTGCGTCGGCCGCAGTGATGACCAGCACATCGGGATTCGCGAGACGTGGGATGAAGACCCCGGAATAGCAAGCCGAGATGACCACCACCTTATGTCGCACACCAGTCTTCGCGAGTATGCTAGCGAGACGAGAGGGCGTCAGTGTTTGTGTGAGCCGCCCCGCCTTGATTGCAAGTCCGTCGGGAGAGCCATGGGAGGTGAGAATCAGAAAGAGAACATCTTTATCGGCATTCAGGCTATTGGCTGCGACCTGCAACGAACTAGCCAAGGCTTCGATCGTTGCACCTCCGCCTTTCTTCGAATTGTATTGTACGTCGATCGCGCCGGTTTCGAAACGGGCCGCTACGACCTGAGCTGCGCCAGTTGCCTCCGCTCTAAATACGCCCTGATCGCCGAAAAGGCCAAAGGACACCACGCCAACCTTTCGAGCATCCTCAATAGCGCATACCGACGAAACCAACGGCCCGACGGTCAGAATTAAAGCGAGGAGCGGCGCGCAGAGCCGCCTGATCCAACAATGAGAGGTCATGCAAAACCTCGTTTCGAGATCGCCGCTAAAGAATTGCGGCTCTATACAAAATAGTGGACGTACAGTGAATTACCATTAGTCGGAGTGTACCTCTCCAGCCACGCTCTCGCTTCGCCGCTCTGACGCGTCAATTTGAACGCTTGATTTGCATCAACGTTGCGTTTGCCGTTGCGTACGAGCATGTCCTGAACTTGCCTTGTCCCTAGGCGGCCGACCACGTTGCCACTTCAATATAAAAGGTATACCTTGCCACCGCTTCAGCCGGTCCACCGGCCTTTCGCTCGATCCCTGCACCGCGTCGCGAAAATGAGGAGCATGACCATGCCGATTACGACGCTGAAGGTTTTGGCCAGCCTCATACAATTACATGGGCCAGGGGCAACAATTCAAAGCGACCATCAGGGTATCGACGCATTGCTGAACGATCTGCGCGGACAGAGTGCGGAGCAAGGCGTTGTCTCCGAGGAACCCGTGGCGACCCAAGCCGCTTTCAGACGAGGGGGTTTTGCTAAAGGGGCTAATGCAGGCGCCTTTCGCAGGGCGGCGTACGCCCCGGGCGCGGGCGCGTTCCGCCGAGGGGGATTTGTTCGAGGGTATTAGATAGGTTTCTTCTAGCCCGGCTCGGTATCGGCATGTCGGCTGACGGTTCAGATTTTGCTGCCTTCCAGGATCTGCCGATTGCGCAGTTGCTGGTCAAGGTTGCGACGAGATGTAACATCGACTGCTCCTATTGCTACTGGTTTCGCGATACGTCCGTTTATAGCAAGCCCAAACTGATGAGCCCTGACGTGCAGCATCAATTGCTGCAGCGCATCGAGGAGCACGTCGTCAGATACTCCCTCGTCGATTTTCCGATCATTCTGCACGGCGGCGAGCCGCTGCTATGGGGCGTCGAGAACTTCCATCGCTTTGCCGAGGCCTGCGAGGCTATTTCATCACGGACGGGCTGCGAATTTCCCATCGCGGTCACGACCAACGGCGTGTTGATCGATGACGAATGGCTGGCCTGCTTCGAGGCCCGCCACATTTCGGTTGCGATCAGTCTGGATGGGCCAGCACACATACATGACATTCATCGCAGAACATTTCAGGGTACGGGTACCCACGCCGCTGTGGAACGTGCCGCTCGAATGCTGGTATCGCGTAAGATTGGCGTAATTGCCCTGGCAGTCTGCAATCCCGTCCACGCGCCACAGCACTATGCTGATTTTTTCGCTGCGTGTGGAATCTCCAACTACGACATCATGATCCCCGACGCGACGGTGGATGAGAAACCGCCATCTATTGCCGCGTTCTACAAGGGTCTGTTCGACTTGTGGCTGGAGGCAAATCGTACAAAGTCGACGACCAATATTCGTATCATTTCTGACATGATCACTGCCCTGCTTAGCAACAATTCGCCGACCGAGGGCGTGGGCCACAAACCTGTCGAACTTTGCACCGTCATGACAGATGGCACCGTGGAGGCGCACGATGTACTGCGGATTGCAGGCGACGGCTTCACGAGCACCACGTTCAACATCTTCGATCATGCGATCGACGAGGTCAGGAACGAGCCTCGCTGGAAAGCCGCGCGGGATGCCTCAATCAATCTTTGCGCGAAGTGTCGGCAATGCAAGTTCATGAACGCCTGCGGCGGAGGCTATCTTCCGCATCGTTTCTCCAAAAAGAACGGTTACGATAATCCTTCGGTCTATTGCGACGATCTCTACGCGATGTTTGAGAACATGCAGTCCGCACTTGAGAGCCATCTCTACGTCAGCAAGCCAGACGGGGGTCGCCTCAATGTGCGCGAGCTCTTGGCAGACGCCTAGTCGACTGCACGAACCGCCAGACGTTCCGCCCGCGGGGAGGCCGCCGTGCCGATCCCAGTGTGTGGCCCAGAGGGCTGGGTAGAACAATGCTGACGCAAATCTACGAAGTCGCGACGCCCGCCGAAGCCGAAGCAATATCCTCAATTGGTGTAGATCATGTCGGCGTGCTTGTCGGCGATGGTTCCTTCCCTCGCGAGCTTCCGGTTCACAAAGCAGCTGCCGTTATGAAAGCGATCCGGGCGCCGTCTGTACTTTCAGCGTTGTTCCTGTCGGCGGATGTCGATCTCATCGAACGGATGGCCAGGGAGCTTAATCCCCAGATCGTGCACCTCGGCGCTTCCAACGACTTGCTTACGCCTGATCATGTCGTGGCGCTGCGAAAGACTCTGCCAAAACTCAAATTCATTCGCAGCATATCTGTGACGGGACCCGAGGCGGTACACGTGGCGCGCACTTATGATGGAATTGTTCAGTGGATCCTACTTGATAGTCATCGAGTAGGCGATATCCAAATCGGTGCGCAGGGCGTGACGCATGACTGGAGCGTCAGTCGAACGATTGTCGAGACTGTTCGCACCCCGGTAATACTCGCTGGTGGCCTCGGACCAGACAACGTCGAAGAGGCCATCCGATCGGTCCAACCTGCCGGCGTTGACTCGAAAACGAAGACCGACCGCGAGGGTGCTCACTCAAAAGACCGGGCCAAGGTCGAAGCTTTCTATCGCGCCGCGAAGAGCTATTAGGTCTTCTCTTTGTTGGCTCTTGTGAGACGTTCGGATTCGACAGCATGTCGGTTTGCGCCAAAACCGGCCGATCCTCGCAAGACTATGCTTCATTGGCGTGACAAGGTCAGCCCGCATAGGCAAACTGGGCTTACCCGCGTTCGCAGTTTACACCATCGCATCAGCTAGCCCTGGCCGCTGTTATCAGGAGTAGAAGATCGGAGCAAATCGCTAGGTGGGCTACCGCTTCCGGCATGTGGTTGGAGTAATGACCCTGGGCCCGGATCCTTCGCAACGTGGACGGACACGCCTGATACCTTGCGGACCTACGATAACGCTGGTCCGCACAGTGAGGCTGGTCATGGCGCTGGGCACCACCCCCGCGTACGCCGCTGACGTTAATTATCTGGCCCCGACAGGAATCCCCGCAAAGGAGTTTCCCGCACCTCGGCGTCCGGTTGCGCCGATCCCCAGCCTAAGCCGCTCCGCCGAGGAGCACCGCGACTTCCTGAATGAGGCCGGCGAGGTCGCACGTCTTCTTGAGCTGAAACCAGGCATGACAGTCGGCGATATTGGTGCAGGCAGCGGCTACTGCACGGTCCGTCTCTCATACCTCTTCAGCCCGAACGGTTATCGTCGCCCAGGATGTGATGCGGGATTACCTCATCGAGCTCAGGAGGCGAACGGAACGACTGGGGCTGAGATACGTTATATTTGTGATGGGCGAACCGCACGACCCCCGCCTGCCCGCTTCGTCGCTGGATGTCGCCATCCTTGGGCACATGTATCACGAGATAGCCCCAGCCCTATGCCTTCCTTTACAATCTCGCGCCCGCATTGAAGCCGGAATTGTCGACTTCGAGCGTCCCACCTCATGGCACGGCAGGTCGATTGAGCTGCTGCGTTGCGAATTGACCGCTGTTGGCTACGGTCAGATCGCCACGTATCAGCTTGGAGGCGGTGGCGGATATTTGGCGGTATTTGCTCCACCGCAAGAAGCGGGTCTCCGATGGACATACGTCACGAGCGTCGAGTAGATCGTCTGGACCTCGTCTTTCATCCGACCGACGACTGCCTGATTCGGGCCGGCGAAATGCTGAAAGACTATAGTCACCAGATAAGCTGACCAACCATCATTAAGCCGACCGGCGACCAATTGACCGTATCCGTTGGCGATCGTGCTCGGGCCGGTGAGAGTCCCTTGCCTTCCAGGATCTGTCTAACGGAGGGAGTCGGTGAGAAGCGAGGCCGGCGCATGGTTCGCGCGAACGGGACATTCCCCGCCAGTTCGGATCGCACGCTTCGAGTAACTCGATGTCTCTCCGGAGAGAGGGGCCCACGAACCGGCTACCCAGCCAGTCATGCAACTACTCCGCACGGCCGGTACAACGTCGGACCAAGGGGCCAAGACCGAGCGGGTTCGGCTGACGGCACTACCGATACGTTTCCAGCGAAATAGAGAAGCAAGGAAGGGTTGTAGCAGCAGCCATTTACCACAGGCGCCGTAAAGGCTCCTCGATATCTGCCTAGCACTTGATTCCCTGCGATGCCCTGATTTTGGGCCGCTATCGAACAGCGCTGCTGAAGACTCCACTTCAAACTGGTGGTAGAGTAATCATTCGCTTGGTTTGAGGAGGTGGCTGTGCCTTCTGGCCCAGACGTTTCAGTCGAGCCGATTATCGAGTTCGGTCGCCTCAGCCGAGCTGTGCTCGCCGCTGATGTAGTAGCGTATACGCGTCTCATGGAGACCAACGAGCTTCAAATTCATCGACGGTTTCGTCGCCTAAGGGTAGAAACTATCGATCCATGCATCCTTTACATGCGCGGGGAGATCGTCAAGAACACGGGCGATGGCTTTATCGCCATATTTGAAAGTCCATTGGACGCCCTAAAAGCAGCCGCAGAGTTGCAGCGCGAGATTAGATCCAGGGAAGCAGACCATCCGCCTGAACTCCAAATATCATTTCGGATGGGCATCCATTGGGATCCCGTGATTGTGGATCTGAATGATGTGTATGGCAGCGGAGTCAATATTGCCGCTCGGTTGCAAACCGCGGCCCCAGCTGGCGGAATTGTCCTCTCGTCAGCTATGCTCGACGAGATTGGTGATCAGAATGAATACGCTTTCGACGATTTGGGCGAACTTCGGTTTAAGAATCTAACACGGCCGATAGCCGCCTTTTCTGTTCGCTTGCCCGGTGTAGACCGCAGTGCAGCTGTGGGTTTTGCGTCGAAGGGTTCAAAGCGAGCAAGACTGCCATCGATCGGCGTACTGCCGTTCGCAAATCTCTCGCAAAACAATGACGACAACTATTTTGCTGAAGGTTTCGTCGACGACATTATCGCCACCTTGAGCAACCTTCGGGATCTACTAGTCGTCTCTCGTGGTTCAACTGTTAATTTTGTCCGGCGGTCTTTAGACCCATCCTTGGCAAGCGAGAAGCTCGGAGTGCGATATTTTCTAAACGGAAAGGTTAGGAGGACAGGAAACTCTATTCGTGTGTCAGTAGAGCTTACTGACTTGGCAGCTGGTTCAGTGATCTGGGCAGAGAAATATGATTCGAAGATCGACGATATCTTCGTTGTACAGGACGAGATTGCTTCTGCGATAGTAGAGCGCGTAGCTACCCACGTTCGTCGAGCTGAAGTTAGGCGTGCCATGCGTAAGCGGCCACAAAGCCTCAACGCATACGATCACCTGCTTCGAGCCCTTGAGCTGCTCTATAAGCTTGACTTCTCCAGTTTTTCGCGAGCGCGAACTCTTCTTGAAAGGGCACGTGAGGACGACAATACATATGCAGCGCCTTTTGCGTTCTCAGCGCATTGGCACTTGTTCAACATTGCAGAAGGCTGGTCTTCCGATCCTGCTGTCGAAATTGCAGAAGTTATGCACTTGTCAGACCTGGCGCTTGAGCGAGACCCCAGCAATGCACTCGCGCTTGCGCTGAAGGGACATGCCACGAGTATGTTCTTCCGCGACTACGATGCTGCGTTGGACTGCTTCGATCGTGCGCTTACTATTTCCCCCAATAACGCTTGGGCTTGGATGTTTAGCAGTGCGACTTATGGTTTCATCGGTAATGCTTTGAGCGGTATCGAGCGGGCAGAGCGGGCAATTCGTCTTTCGCCTCTCGATCAGCAAGCATTTGTAAGTTACGCTAGGCTCGCACAGAACCATTATCTCAACGAGGGCTACGAGGACGCCCTGCGATGGTCCCGTAAGGCTCTAAGTTTAAACCCTCGCTTTGGAAATGCGATCCGCATAGCAGCGGCGAGCCTACTCGCTCTCGGTCGCGATGAACAAGCCACGCAGATGGTCACACAACACAGCAAGGTGCTACCTCAATTCAAAGTCTCTCAATACGCAGCCCGTTGTCCATTTAAAGAACCCCAACGTTCTTTGTACTTGCAAAGATTGAGATCCGCCGGAATTCCCGATTAACTCTGGCGTGCCGCTCCGAAGTAATCTTTAACTCAGGAGGAAGCCATGCGCTTGCACATACTTGAAGGTGGCGGAGAGGGGGGCGGCGAAGGCGGAGGCGAGGGTGGCGGAGAAGGCGGCGGCAGCGCGGTTGGCGGCGCGTATGTCGGTGCACCGGCCCCCCAAGGTGCGCCCTTTCTACTCTTCGATCCGCTCGGCGGCACCATTTGCGAAAAAGATCTAAACTATGACGTTCATTTCCCATCTTCTGCGTGGCAGCCTGATCTGTTCGGCGTGATAGCACTTGCAGAATTTGGTGAGACGGATTGGCAGAAGAAGATTACGCATTCAGGTCCACCCACCGATCCCAAGATCATCTTCCATGAGATCGAACAGCTATTTGCTATGGCTCGAGACGAGCGGCCACGCTTGGTCAACGAGATTTTGGACCAGAATGCTAGACTCAGGGGATACTTCGCCCAAGTCCTGATGTTATCGTCGTGGTCGCACTCTGAAACACTCAAAGTAATTGAAATGGCGATGCGTGTAGCGCAGCTGGTTTCGATTTATTTCAAGCTGCGTTTCAAGCGGGCGCGACCTCAACAAGTGTGTCCAGCCTTGGTTCCTCTGATTAACTCCCCTTGGCACGCATCATTTCCGAGCGCTCATTCTTTGGAAAGTCACATGATAGCGTATTCGCTCGCGAAAATCAGACCACGCAGCGGACGTGAGCTAATTGCGCTAGCAGATCGCATTGGTCGAAATCGCGAAGTCGCCGGAGTCCACTATCCAACTGATACAGCCGCCGGAGTAGAAATTGCGAAACAAGCGTTTAAGCTTTTGATGACGTGCGGCAGCTTTAACGACGCGATCGAAAGAGCGCAGAGTGAGCCAGGCGGCTCAGGACATTAGAAATGGAAGCACGTCGGATGCAAATCGGGTCCGGCTAACCTATCAGCTTATTCTCGAGGTAACTCAAATGACATCAGTCGCGGGAGAAGGCGAACGCGCCTTAGGCTCGGTGTGTGATCCGATCAAACTAGGCTCAGTCCACGATTCAACCTGGAAGGCTCTAGATTTTCACCTTGAGTATCAAGAGAAGACCAATTGGTGCTGGGCGGCCTTAGCGGTCAGCGTTGCTAAGACTTACGTTTCATCAGGCAAGTACTCTCAATGCGAGATTGCAAACGGTGAACTCGGCAGGACGGACTGTTGCAAACAAGACAAGGATGAGCCGTGCAATGTATTTGGGTATCTTATGTCGTCGCTCAATCGTCTCGACCGCTTTGAACAATGGAATGTCCGACGACCTGAAAAGTCCGAGCGTTTAAGGCTTCAAGTGCGAGACGCGATTCAAGCTGAGATTCGAAGCGAGATAGACCAAGGTCGTCCCTTGTGCGCGCGCATTGCCTGGTTAGGGGGTGGCGAGCATTTCGTTGCGATCTACGGCTATGCTGGCGACACTGAGGTGGATGCAGTAGCTATCGCAGATCCATGGTGGGGCTTGTCAGACATAGATTGGAGCGACTTTCCCGCTCTTTACCGGATGGGGGCCGTCTATACGGACAGTTATCACACGAGGGCGCCATGACAGCTTACCTTTCAGCAAATTCGCAAGAAGCTAAGAAAGCTGCGCTAGATGGCATTCGAAAACGTGCCGCGACCAGAGGATTTCTTACGCCAAAGTTGAAGAAGGCAAAGCCAGACGCTCTTCAGCTATGTTGGGGGCACAGGCTCGGCTTTGTGCGGCTCAACGAAGTACCTAAGGACGGAAATATCAGAGCTGCCGCGAGGATTTCAGGATGGCGGTTCTTTGTTGTCGAGTCCGATGAGGCTATCGCAGCAGCACACGTTATGAGAGATGAGCATGGAGAACTCCGGCTATGCGAATTGAACGAGGGGCAGTTCGTCAGCGGCACTCTGGATGTTCTCAAAGACATTCTCGCTGATTTTAACGATGGCAGCAAAAACGGAACAAGATTGCCGTCTTTCGAGCTTTTACTTTTGATTGTTCCAGCACTTTGCTCGGTCAACTGGTGGGCGCAGTTCGAGGACCAAGCCAATGATTGGATTGCGCCCGTCAGCCCAACCCTTAGCCGTATCGAGTCAAAGCGTCTTTCGCCGAAAGAACTGCTTGGGGCTCTTAACGATGAGTACGAACATGCGGCGCAGGTTATGGAGACGTCCTAGCTAGGGCTCGACCAACGACAGAGCCGACGGTAGCAGTCAGACATGCATCCGCGACAGGCAGGCTTGGGCCGCGCACGCTTAGCGGTATATCGAACAGGACGCAGACGCCCAGCGTAAAGTTGTTCAGCAAATGTGAGGCGCACTTGAGGGTCGAGAGGCGGCGTTCCGATGAACCCCCGGGTAGCCGATTTAGGGTCCCCTGCAAAGGAGAGCCATCGAGCCACTGAGTATTTCCTCCAGAAGGAGCTAGAGTCCGCCCCGAAGAAGGACGGACAGATGAAGCGAGCACGGTTCACGGAAGAGCAAATTATTGCGGTGCTGAAGGAGCATGAGGCCGGGGCGAAGACGGCCGATCTGGCTCGCAAGCACGGGATCTCCGAGGCACGATCTACAATTGGAAGGCCAAATTCGGCGGCATGGACGTTTCCGAAGCGAAGCGGTTGAGGGCCCTGGAGGAGGAGAACGGAAAGCTGAAGAAGCTTCTGGCCGAACAGATGCTCGATGCAGCCGCACTCCGTGAGCTCCTTTCAAAAAAATGGTAGGGCCCGCCGCCAAGCGCGCTGCGGTCGCGCATCTGCAGGCCGTCGTGAGCCTGTCGGAGCGGCGGGCCTGCTCGATCGTGGGTGCGGATCGGAAGATGATCCGCTATCGCTCCAGCCGCCCGCAGGACGCAGTTCTGCGGGGCCGGTTGCGCGATCTCGCCAACGAGCGGCGGCGTTTCGGCTATCGCCGCCTGTTCGTCCTGCTGCGGCGCGAGGGCGAGCCATCGGGGATCGACCGGATCTACCGGCTTTATCGCGAGGAAGGGCTCACCGTCCGCAAGCGGCGGGCTCGCCGCAAGGCCGCGGGGAGCCGGGCCCCGATCCTAGTCGAGGCCTAGCCAAATGCCCGCTGGTCGTTGGACTTCGTCCACGACCAGTTCGCCAATGGCCGACGCTTCCGCATCCTCAACATCGTCGACGACGTCACCAAGGAATGCCTGGGCGCTATTCCGGACACGTCGATCTCGGGGCGGCGCGTGGCCCGCGAACTCACGGCAATCGTCGAGCGACGCCGCAAGCCAGGAATGATCGTGTCCGACCATGGCACCGAGTTCACCTGCAACGCCATGCTGGCTTGGTGCAAGGACGCAGCCATCGATTGGCACTTCATCGCACCGGGAAAGCCCATGCAGAATGGCTTCGTGTATAGACGGCCCCGCGGATGCAAGAGATTTCAGCAGCACTTTGGTTACCGGTCGGGTGCGTTCATGTATACGGCCTGTTAGTGCGACCGATGCCATGGCCGCTGGCCCTGATCGAGTTCGCGGATCGAGGCCTCATCAACGGGTCGCGCTTGTTGCGCTTAAAACTCTTCGGGCTTTCTCGATCCCCAGCTCCGCCGGTTTCCATCACGCTGTCATCTGCCCTCACTCCTTAGGGTGGCCAAAAAAAGCGCGGCAGCTCAGGCCGCGAGCTTAGGCCGATAGAACTCACCGGTCGTCATCATTGCCCAGATGATCCGAGCCAACTTGTTGGCGACAGCGACCGCAACAACCATGGGCCGACGCCGTTCAAGAAGGGCTTCGATCCAGCCAGCTCCGACCCGGGACCGGGCCTTTGGACACCGAACGACGTTGCGTGCCCCGATGACAAGCAAGTGCCTGAGATAGGAATCGCCCTGCTTTGTTATGCGGCCGAGCCTGTCCTTCCCGCCGGTGGAATTTTGTCTAGGCGTCAGGCCAAGCCAGGCCGCGAACTCCCGCCCGGAGCGGAAAATTGTCGCGTCCGGTACGGTCCCGGCGAGAGCTGTGGCCGTTATGGGACCGATCCCGGGGATCGAGGACAGCAACTTCGCCATCGGATTTACGCGCTGGATCTGAGCCAGCTCGCGCTCGATAGCCTCGACCTGCCGGTCCAATTCCTTCAGTTGGTTCACAAGGACGGCTAATGCGATCCGGGCGTGAGCCGGTAGCGTCAGTTCCTCGTCATCCAACACGTCCACCAGACCATCCACCCGTTGCCGGCCTTGCCCGACGATGATTCCGAACTCAGCAAAGTGAGCCCGAATGGCGCAGGCCGTCATGGTTCGTTGGCGGACCAATAAGCCTCTTGCACGATGAAGCATCAAGAAGCCCTGGTTCTCGCCGCTCTTGATGGGAACGAACCGCATATTGGGACGACTGACCGCTTCGCAGATCGCGGCCGCGTCAGCGGCGTCATTCTTGGCTCCTCTTCGTACGTAGGGTTTAACATAGGCCGGCGGGATCAATCTCACATCATGTCCAAACTGCCGAATCTCCCGCGCCCAGTCGTGAGCAGTCGCGCAGGCTTCGATGCCGACCAGGCAAGGTGCGAGCGAGGAGAAGAACGACACGATCTCGCCTCGCCGGAGGCGTTGGCGACCGGCCACTTGGCCTTGGCCATCAACTGCATGGATGTGAAATACGTGCTTCGAAATGTCCAACCCAATTGTCGCGAGTTCCATTGGTGAATTGCTCCTGTTACCGGGTTCGTCCATCGCCAGTATATCGCCGGCGCCGAGGAAGCGGGGCCGTCTTCCCCATCAACGGCCGGATGCGCGATGAGCTACTCAACGAGACTCTGTTCTTCGATCTCGATGATGCCCGCGCCAAAATCGCCAATTGGGTCGCCGACTACAATCTCCAGCGTCCCCACTCGTCGCTGAAATACCTGACCCCCGCGGCCTACGCCGCCCACCTCACCGCAACGGACGATCGGCTGCGCAACCCCGACCAGCTCCGCCGATCGTCCGTTGCTCCACCCGCGCCACTTGGCGTACAAACCCCCGAGACTCTAACTGCTGCTGGATGAAAATTCAGTGGCAGGTCAGGTAGTTTTTGCTTTGCGGGTCCACGGACGGACGCCTGCCTCGGGTCAATCGCGACGGTTTGGCCCGGTTTAAGTTAGGTCCGGTCTAGCTCTGACAGCCGACACAGCTGCGGCCGTGGGATGCGGCAGCGATGGGCCAATTCCAGACTAAACTCCGCACTACAAAAACCTACTCGATTACCTGGTCAGCACGGGCGACCAATCCAGCAGGGATTTCAAGGCCGAGCGTTTTTGCAGTTTTCAAGTTGATCGAGAGGACGAAGTTCGTTGGTTGGGAGACGGGGATATCCACTATCTTTGTGCCCTTGAGCACTTGGGCCACCGAGTTAGCCCACCGCTCCGGTATATCGCTGTCGACTTGCGTATAAGCCAGGAGGCCGTGACCGTTCTCGACAACGTCCGGATACCAACCTATGGACGGAAGCCGATATCTCAACGCTAACTCGGCGATAAGATATCGGTGGGTGAAATTGCCACCAAGCCCGTTAGCCATGAGTGCCTCGGCCGACTGCTGAGCCACAGTCTCAAATGCTTGATGGTAGTCCTCTTCGTCGACCCAATGGTCCATCGGGATGCCAATTATTGATACTCCTGATGCCCGGCCAGCCTCGACAACTGCGCGTCCCCAAACTCCTTCCCAATCGTAGCGATTTGAAAGGTAGGCAACACGTGATGCGGAGCTAACGGCCTGCCGCAGAATATCGAGGTGCTTCCCTTGCATCTCAATCCCCGCGTCCGCAGCGATTCCAGTAATGTTGCCCTCAGGCCGGTTAGGGTTACGCACAAATCCGGCGTCGAGCGATGGCATGTATGCAACAATCGGAATCGTGGATGTCTCTTTAGCGACCTTCGCTAAGAGTTGGTTGTCCCACGACACCATGATTACGTCGGGCTTTGCTTCGACCGCCTTGCGTGCGATCTCTGAATATCGTTCGGGCTGATCCTCCGCGCCATATATGTCTACGATCAGGTTTTTGCCCTCGCTGTAGCCAAGCTGCCGCAAGCGCTCAAGCAATCTCGCGAGAAAGGACGAAGGAGGCTTCGGGCGCTTCACATGGACGCAGTACACCACGCGATAGACCTTGGTTGGCTCAGCCGCCCGCAGCGCGCTCACCGTTGTCGTGGCCAACAATCCTGCAAGAAGATCGCGCCGTTGCATGTGACCCCCTCAAGGACCACGCTCGTGGGCTGAGAAGGTTAGCATTTTTTTTCACGCCGTCAGAGCGGTAAGATGAGGACGGCAGGTCGCCTTTGGGTCAAAATCGGGGCGGTCTAGCCCCCGCAAGGCGCTTCCGGTCTACACTCGACAGACGACACTTGGGACCAACCTCGGGGTAGGCAGCATCGGCCAAGAGCGGAAAAAATTGGCCCGGCGCTAGGCCTCGCCAAGCGCGTCATCTGTTCCGCGAGCCGCTACCGCTTGCCACGCTGGGACGCCTGGAAATCGAAGATGAGGATGAGGACGACGAGTAGGCGCATCTGAGCCCGGCCTGGTCCGAGCACCTCGCTCGGACGGGGAGCGCCTATCGTGATGATCAACTCGACTATGAGAGCGATCCGGGCGGCTCTGGTCGAGCGGCAGCATCCCCATCGGGCGTGCGCATGGCCAGCGCCGTGCGTATCATTCGGGCAAGATCCGACCTGAGATAGGGCTTCGCCAGCAGGAGGACACCCGGGTCGAGGCGCCCGTGATGCACGATGGCGTTGTCGGTATAGCCGGAGCTGAAGAGCACCTTGAGGCCGGGCCGCCGCCTCACGGCCTCGTCGGCGAGATGACGCCCGTTCATGAGGCCGGGCATGATTACGTCGGTGAACAGCAGATCGACGGCATCACCATGTTCGATGCGGGCCAGCGCTTCGGCGGCGTTACTCGCGAGGATCGCGGTATAGCCGAGGCTCCGCAGCTGAGCGCCAACGTAGTCGCGCACCAATGCTTCATCCTCGACCACCAGAATTGTTTCAGTTCCCCTCTCGACCTGCGTCACCGGCTGGGCACGCGCCTGCCCCTCATCGTGCTCCCCTGCCGGCGGCAGATAGATCCTAACAGTCGTTCCACATCCCTCCTCGCTGTAGATCTTGATGTGGCCGTTCGACTGCTTGACGAAGCCGTAGACCATGCTGAGGCCGAGCCCGGATCCCTTCCCGGCGTGCTTCGTGGTGAAGAACGGATCGAACACCTTGTCGCGGATCGCGGCGGGGATTCCTTGCCCGGTATCGCTAACGGCGATCATCACGTAAGGTCCCGGACGAACGTCGCCATTTGCACTCGCATAGTCCTCGTCAAGCTGGACGTTCTCGGTCTCCAGCATGAGCTTGCCGCCGGCCGGCATCGCATCTCGCGCATTTACGGCAAGATTGACGAGAGAGTTGCTCAGTTGGCTCGGATCGACCAGGGCGGCCCACACATCGTCCGCCAACATCGAAACGATCTCGACGTTGTCGCCGAGCATCGGCCGCAAAAGCCGGCCCACATCGATGACCAGCGCATTGACGTCCGTTCGGCGCGGCTGCAGCGGCTGCAAACGGGAGAAGGCGAGCAGCCGATGAGTGAGGTCCGCGCCGCGCTTGGCGGCTTCGTCGATCATTTTGGCGATGGCGGAAAGCTCTGGATTGCCGGCAACGCCGTCCTTCAGAATCTCTATGGTGCCAAGAATGACGGTGAGCATGTTGTTGAAGTCGTGCGCAACGCCTCCTGTGAGTTGGCCGACCGATTCCATTTTCTGGGCCTGCACCAGTTTCCGTTCCAGCTCGGCCTTGCTGTTCAATTCGTCCTGGGCCTGCACGAAGCTCGATCTCATCCTTTCGAGGGAGCGGGCCAGCGCATCGATCTCGTCGACCGACGATGCCACGTTGATCGGTCGAGAGAATTCCATGAGCCCGATGCGCTCACTTTCAGCCGACAACTGCTCGATCGGCCGGGCGATGCGCGTGCCGAACCATATCGCGGCAAACGACGCGATTGTTATGCAGCCGACGACAAGCGCTGCGCCAATCGCCAGCTTGCCCGCGCCCACCCATCCGAAATCCGCTGAGGGCGCGAGCGTTGCAATCCAGAAGGTTTGACCTGCAGGATGCACCGCATGGAACGATGCGAACCAGAGGTTTCCGCTTTCCTCGACCGGGATGATCTCGTTAGAAGGACGCCCGCGAGCCTGCCAGGCTCGGTATGACGCCGTTAGCGGCGCCACTCCGAGCGCGTCGACAGGCTTCAGCAATGCCTTCCTGACGGTCTCGCTCGTCCATCCCGGATGGCGCGGGAGACCGAGCGCCTCGCCGGCGTCGGTCAAAATCGCCGCCAGTCCGGAATTGGTGAAACGGACCTGCTGCGTGAAGCTCGTGATTTCACGGAGCCACACATCGCTGGTGATGGCGTAGCGATGGCCGTCCGGAGCGGTCCACCGCACCACCGCCGACAGGCCCGGCTCGCCGGACGAGACGAACCGATAGGCCGCCGTCCAATGGATATTGTCGTCCTTCGGCATCGCTGCGGCGGCCAGAAACCACGGACGCTTTCTGGCATCGTAGTCGGTCTTTCGCAGCTCGTCGCCGACCACCCGGTCGCTCTCATCGTAACTGATGAAGCGCCCGACGCCGCCGCGCACGTCCGGATCGGTGAGGCGGTTGAACCAGCGCCCGTTGGCTTCCGACGAGATCAGGATCTCGCGACCGTCGTCGCGCGCGATTGCGAACGAGGTGATGCCGCTGGTCCCTTTCAGGAGTGGGCGAAGCAGAGCGTTCGAGGCGTCGAGACGATCGACATCGATCAGTCCCTTGAGTCCCCATTCGCGTTCGAGGCGAGCGATCGCCTCGACCCTGACGAAGATCGTCTCGAAATCAGCGGTCACCTGGACGGCGGCACGGCGGCTCTCCGACGCCGCCAGCTCCTTCACCAGCGGCCGATAGAGCAAGACGTAGATGCCCATGGCGCAGATCAGCAAGGCCACGGTGACGAGCCCAACGCCTCCGAACACTAAGCTGCGCCGAATGGACCACTTGCGATCTATCTGACCCAGGTCGGGAACTTGTTCGGGCTGCAGCAAGCGATATCCCTGGTAAGAATCTTGATCGCCGGCACTGTAGGATTTCAGCGCCTTTGGGGGAACCAAGGAATGCAATCAAGCCGCCGGCTTTTGCTGCCGGTGGTCCTGTTACTAACCGCCGCTGCAAAAGACGGACCGCATGGAGTTCAAAAGCGTCGGATGGCCGCCGGTAGCCCTGTCCGGTCTGATCGCTCTGCCTCTGGATGGACATGGAAGGCGACCTGCTCCGTGAGACGATGCCGCTCGCCACTCTCATCCAGGTGGAAGAAGACGAGAATGAGGACGACGAAGAGGAGGTAGAAGATGACGAGGACGACGAGTAAGTCCGCTTAGCTAGCGGCCTGATCGGAGCGCTCAGCTCCGGCTCACCTGATGTCCGCTTTGCTGCCGGCAATGAAGCAAGAGCGGACATCGCTGGATGGCGCTGCTGTGAAGGGTTTCGGACGCCGGCCGCCCGAATACGCCGCGCCGTCAGTCATGCGGCCGGCATCCGAAACCCTTCACAATTCCTCACCTCGTCCGCGCGGGCGACCAATCCGGCGGGTATTTCGAGGCCGAGCATCCTTGCTGTTTTTAGATTGATCGCGAGGATGAATTTCGTCGGCGGAGAGACGGGGATATCCGCTATTTTGGTGCCATTGAGAACTTGGCCCACGGCATTAGCAAAGCGGTCCGTAAGATCGCTCAAGTCCGCCGCGTAAGAGAGGAGTCCGGGACCGTTCTCGACAATATCGGGAGACCAACCAATCGAGGGCAGTCGATATTTCAAGGCTAATTCAGCGATGAGTTTTCTGTGAGTGAAATTACCACCTAGCCCGTTAAACATGAGCGCGTCTGCGGACTGCTGGCCTATGGTCTCAAATGCTCGACGATAGTCCTCGTCCTCTACCCAATGGTCCATCGGTATGCCGATAATTGAAATGCCCGAACTGCGCCCAGCCTGGACAACCGCATGCCCCCAAGTCCCTTCCCAATCGTAGCGGTTTGAGAGATAGGCGATACGGGACGCAGATGGGACAGCTTGGCAGGATGTCGAGGTGTTTTCCCTGCATCTCCGTCCCGGCGTCAAAGGCGAAACCGGTGATATTGCCTTCCGGCCGAGCAGGGTTGCGCACAAATCCGGCGTCGAGCGATGGCATTTGCCAAAGAATCGGGATCGTGGATGTCTCTTTAGCGACCTGCGCTAGGAGCTGGTTGTCCCACGACACCACGATCACATCGGGCTTTGCCTGGACAGCCTTGCGTGCGATCTCCGCGTAGCGTTCTGGCCGATCCTCAGCGAAATATCCATCCGCGATCAAATTCTTACCTTCGATGTAACCGAGCTGGCGTAAGCGGTCGAATATGCGGATCGCAATGGGCCCCCGCGGCAACCGCTTGAAATGATTGCAAAACGCCAGCCGGTAGACCCTGTTTGGCTCGGCAGCTCGCACCGCGGTGGCCGTTGTCGTCGCCAACAATCCTGCAAGAAGGTCCCGCCGTCGCATGCGCCCCTCCCTCCACGGACCCACGCCTGTGGGATGAGAAGGTTAGCACTTTTTCGCGGCGCAAGAGCGATGACTAAGGACCGCAAGATCGGCTTCGGGTCAAAGGCTACCCTCGTCGACCAGCATGAACTTGGTCCGGTCACCTTTCGTAAGCGGACATACTTGCGCTCTGGGCTAACGTCAGCGACGGGCCGACAACGAAAGGAGGTCTGCAAGAGGTGACCGTCGGACATTGATTGCAACATCAATCCGCATCTATGCGTTAGTCGCGCCCAGGCACCGGCTTCGGCGTGATGGTCGCCGCCGGAAGCGGCGTGCGCGTCAACTCGGAAGACGCTAATGGCGTGAAATCTGGGCTCTGGTCGTTGCCGACCCGTATGCCGGAATAGGCGACGAGCCCGTCAGCGGTAGCGACCGCGTCGCCCGAGCGTAACGAGCCGTCCATCGCGAGATCGACTGACGCAAGACCGGCGGGATTGTGGCCGTTGCAGGTGCAATCGGCTCGCAGCGCCTTCCGATAGGCAAAGGCGTTTTCGCTATCGCCGTATCGTTCGCCGGTTGCGGTATAGGCTCTGTCGATGCTGGAGCCGAAGAACACTTTGGTGGGGCTTGCCGGACAGAAGGCTTGGCACATCTGCGCCGGCAACGCCGCGCCGCGCATCAGCGGAAAATATTTGCCGTCGCAGCTGCGCACGCAGAAAGCAGGTCCCGCGCTTACGACGACCGGCCGCGGCGGTGGTGATTGCGGATTGTTGTTAAAAGACGAGGTCTGCTGCTGTTGCTTCTGGCCGCCACCGAAAAAGAAATCAAGCAAGCCCTCGGCCGCACCCATTTCGGGCGTCAGCACCACGGGGCCAACGATGGCAACAGCAACAAGCATGTGGCGCAGCTTGCAGTGAAAGGACAATTCGGTACGCATCGCTTGCTCCACCGGACGCAAGGAACTCTCTTCAGTACTGAGGGCGTTGCGTCAAACGTGGATACGAAACGCGCTCTAAGCTGGGCGGAGAAGGGGAAATAAATAGGCGAGCGGGCGGCGCAAGCGCCACATTCCGGCCGTTATGGGACAAGGAGCCGTGATCCCACGGAGTTCGCGCCGCGTTAAAACCGACCGAAGTCCGGTGCGGGTCAAAGGCTGCCCTGGGCAGCAGCATGCTCTTGGTCGGGTCATCTCTTGGGGATCGGACATAGCAGCGCTGTGGGTGTGGACGGCTCCGGGTTGGCAAGAAGAATCTTCACGTCGCAGGATTGGTCGGAGCAGCCATGTGTTCGGCCTGTTTGTGCGATAATAACCGCTGGCCATAATGCCCTCCGCGGATCAGGTCCCTGGGCGCTGGCAAGATTCAGCCTCATGAGTTCGCTGATTCTTTCGTCGCGCCTAGCGCATTCAGCCAACAACTTGACAAAATCGTAATCCGTCGCGGCGCCGGCCCTGCTGAGAACACGCAACCACTGCGAAATGCGGTTCGCGCCCCGCCGAGTTGCAATTCAAATGGCGTTGCAAGATCTTGTTCTCGATTAAGATCCTTCTTCACGACCGCGGCTCCGCGGCCTTTTTATGAGGATGCGCAGCGTTTCCGAGCGTCGGCTCGATGCCGTGATCGATGAGCTTCTGAATGTCACTATCGCGCCAAGCGGTGATGCGCGGCCCGAGCTTCACCGGTCGGGAAAGCGACCGGACTTGACCCCGGCCCACCACGTCCTCCTCGCCAACGCCAATGGCCCATAGGGCCTAATAATTTCGCTAAGCCGCCACAGGGCTCGAGAGTTTGTGTCAGACATGCAGAACCTCACGCAATGTCGAATGCCGTGAGCGTCTGCTTTCCTTCGAACTAAAAACAGGGAGAATTAATGTGCCTGTTGTCTGAGCCCTATCGGCAAACCAGTTATGTTGGGTTCCCGTTGTGCTGATCGAGCGCCGGCAGGAATAGATCGCTGTAATGTCGCGCCAGGCGAATCATGGGGTGTCCGCCGCTCGTTTCTTCCATAGGTTCGATCTGTTTGGCGACATCGGATACAGCCTTCAGACTGACCCTCCACCTCCCCCCTCCTTATATTTAGTCTTGTAGGGGTCTTTCTCTCGCAAGGTCTTCAAAGCCTCCTTTCGGCTCCATCTCTTTTTGCTTGAAATGCTCCTCCCAAATTTGGATCAGGTCAAATCCTAGAGCCACCTTACGTTCTTTCGACCATTCCGGTGGACGGCCGCAAGCGGCGATATAGGTCCGGCAGAATATCTCAAGGAGAGTTCGCCAAAAGAAAGGGTCGTCGTGGCCGACTACGGGCGGCAAGCTCGGAGTCATCGTGCGCATCTTCAAGGAGCGGGTCTTGTTGTTGGCTGATGGCCCTAACCGCAACCGATGAAGACGTATCTGCGGCCCAGTCCCGAAACGCTGAACGAAAGCCATGGACCGTGAGGTGACGCCCAATCGGCGCAGCATCATCAAAAACACCATGTTCGACATCGGAGAGCTCAAGTCTCGTCCTGGGAAGATCGGACCTGAATCGCTGTTCAAGGCGCGGGCGGCGCGAAGTATCTCGACTGCGCGCGGCGCCAGCGGGACACGGTGTTCTCGTCCCGCTTTCATATGGCCGGCGGGGACTGCCCAAGTCGCCATTTCCAGGTCCACCTCACCCCACTGGGCTCTCTACACCTCGTTCGTTCGAGCAGCAGCAGTTAGGATCAGAAACTAAAGCCCTAGTCGCGCGAACTCGGCGGTAGGCGCCTCGGGGAGCCGCTTAACGAAGGCAGGTACGTCGGCGTAGGGGATCGCATCGAAGTGGCGGCGCTTCTCGTTCTGCCGAGGAAGCCGCATTCGGACGCCGTCGACTGGATTGTCGCCCTTGCGGTACCCAGCAGCCTTCGCCCAGTCCAGGACTGTTGCTATCCGTTGCCGGATGCGCCGCGCGGTTTCCGGCTTAGAAAGCCAGACTGGTGACAGCACCAGCAGCACGTCTGCTGTTTCGATGCTTTCAATTGCCTTCCAAGCTCTTCATCCACTGATCGGCATGCCCTTACCGTTTCTTCCAACCACCGCGGCGCTGTTCCATCGTGGATCTCGCGGCTTCCGCGAATGTTGGAATCTTCGCCCGGGCTGAGCGCTTGGCTTCGATGGGGTCCCCACCCTCTCTGGCCAGTTTTCGATACGCCAGTGCTTTTTGTCGCGCTTCAGCCAGGGAGACTAGGCGCAGACCGCCAAGGCCGATGTCGCGCCGTTTGCCTCGGACAACAGTTCGAAGGACCCATCGCTTTGCACCGGATGGATCGACGACGAGTACAAGCCGTTGCCATCACCATATCGGCCCGGCTGAGTCAGCTTGTTAATTCGCAGAGCAGATAGAGCCTTCTGTGGTTGCCGCCGGTCCATACCACATTCCATACCACATTCTGTTTGGGATTTTACAGGACGAAGGTGGACTGACGTGGATGGTCCCACAGCTTAGGTGACGGAAACTCAGCGCTAATTGGATTTTATTGAACCTAGTTGGACGCTAACGATAAGGACACTGTCGCCCCGCTGGGCCGAGGCGCGCCCGCATATCTCTACTCTATCCGAATACATAAGCCGCAGGGCTGAGCGCTCGCCTCTCAACTTCCTCCGGCTGGAGGGTGAGCTGTCATGTAGGACGTCGCAATGGTCAGAAGATGGACTGCAGCGGTGCCAAGCTGCTGCATGTCCTGATCGATCGTATATGTGCCCGCGGCGCGACGATATGCCATTGCTACAGTAGCGTAAGCATCCGTGATGAAAATGGCCGAATGGTCTTCCCCCGTCATTTCCACGACGGCTCCGGCGCTTCACTACCACGAGCGCAGCTTCAGCAGTGGCTCTGGCCATCTGTGCGTCCTCCGCAAGCGGATCAATGACGGGACGAACCGTTGCTTGCCGGACCCATCTGACGATAAGTAACTTCCTAGGAAGCGCTGCGTTCGGCCAACAACATATTGCCGATCCTCTCGGACTGCCTTCCGTCGCGGGTCAGCTTTGATCCAGTCAAACACGTTCGTCTCTCGCTCAAACAGAATTATCAAAGACCGCTCGTCGTCGAGCGTACATGGCTCGTGCCGTTGCTCAAGATCTACTTCGCTGTACATTCCGGCCAGCGCTCCTCCAGGGGCGTCCCGCTGCAAAACAGATCGTGATTTTTCCCATGAAGCGGGTGGGGCCAAAGCAACGGCGTCATTGGGCTACTACCTTGTGTCGTCATCTCGGCTGAATTTGTCGACGATTGTCCGCTCAGCCTGGAGCCAGAAATCCCAATCGCGCCCCGAAGGGCACCCACTCTGTTCCCAGAGCTCGTAAGCCTCGCCCTGATTTGTGGCCGCCGCGGCGCCGCAAAGAGCCGCTTAATCCTGCGCTAATCGCAATAGCCGCTGCACCGTGGTCTCATCTTTAATGTAGGCCGCAGCGCGTGTAGCCAGCTCAATATGATGCTTTAACTCCTGCTCGTTTTCCATGACCGCGACCTTTGCGGCTAGGCGGCTTTGCTCGAATTACGTTCGACCGTGAAAAGCGGTGCAACTATGAGCGCCTGGGCAAATCATGAGGCGGAGTTAGCGGACGGCCGCGCCGGATCAACTGGGTTAACCTGGAGGCCCGCCTCATTCCAGGGCTTCAATAATCTGCTTTCCCAAGAGCTTAGCTTCTTCAATTCCACATTGTGCGTCAGGATGTCCCTTGAAGAAATCCGCGATCGTCGTCGCAATGATCGTGTTTACTTGGTGTGGATCATCCATTTTACGGAATCGCTAATTTTAGTTGTCTCATGGAAGCGTGTTCTCGCGCGTCTCAAAAAGCACAGCGTCTGCCCAGCGACCGTCTGGCGCTCGCCGCTCGAAAGGCTCAACGGCGCCAAGCAGCTGGGTCGGCCTCTCAAGCGGCCTGCGAGGCGTTATCGTAAGCCAAAGAACGAAAGAATAGCCGCGACTACAACTATCAACCCTATCAGGTAAATGAGGCCGTTCATGGCATTTTCCTCCTTAATAGAAGGGCTGCAGATTTCTACGCTAGGGACGCGGGCTCTTTCTTGGAGCTGCAGTATTCAAGTGCCGCCACTCTTTCGAGTTCAACTTGCTTCGGTATGGCGGCATGAATTACCGATGTTGTCGGCAGTCCGAATCAAATCAGCATCGGAGATGCCGAAACGTTTCCGAACAGACTTCACCTGCTTCGCGTCGGCAAGATCGAGCGTCGTGCGGATAGGGCGAGACGGCTTTAGTCGCAACATAGCCGGCCTCCTGACTTGGTTAAGCGCGGGTAGGCCTTGTTTGTTCCATGGTTGCGCACTCGGGGATAGCGCCCCGAGCCTCATCCTGGTCGGCTCACAGAATGATTGTCTGGGCCTGCCGCCGGATATGCCACAACGCGATTTAGCGCGCTCACTGACCTCCAGGCTACGCGAGCGCATCTTATCAGCGATGGGTGCCTTTGTTTCGGACGAATGTCCGATCCTGCTCGTCTCAGCGTTGCTACTTCCAAATCCAAGTTTGCTCAGGTGGGCCGAATAATTTTGGCAACTTCCTCTCTGACGGGACCCCGTGACCACTCCTCGGCAGATCTCGCCATCTGCTTACTTACGATCACACAAATGCTCAACGCTCAGCTTGGTCGCTGCAAGGGTTGGATCGAAGAAGATGCCCGTTTTCGGCGATACAAGATCACCGAAGCCGGGATCGAAGCTATGAAGAGGAAAAATCCGATCCGTTAGGCAGCGTAAGCACAGGCTGAAGGAAACGATCGATGCAGGAGAGGAGTGCTGCTCAGCTCGAACTCCTTCTCGCCGATGCCGTCGGGTTTGATCCAAAAAACATCCTGATCAAACCTGTGGGGGACGTGGGCGACTTTCGTGCGGAGTTTGTAGGCCTCGTTCCTGGTGTCAGCAGTTATCGAGCAAGACTGGATATCGAGAACGCCTGCAAGCGTCTCAGAGCTCAGTTCATGCTCGATCAGGTAAAGGCTGCAGCGCCGCGCGCAGCCTGTACGCCGAGCGCGTTGCCGACTTATACTAAGTTTCATGTCGATGGACGAAATTTTCGATTTGAGAACAGGCTACCCGTACTGGCTTATGGTGGCCGGTACAGTTCTGGTGTTTCTTGGAGTGGTCGGGCTGGCGTTGAAACGCAGGCGCGGAGAGAAGGATTCGCCCGGCGATCCAAGTCCGCTAGCCGGGCCGCTCGGGCAATCTCGGGGGTCCGGACCCGTTGACGAGCGATCTGACTCGCCCACCGCGGAGAAAGTGCAGGCACCGCTTCGGAAACTCTGATGCTTCGCAGCATCCTCAGCCGATTGCGCAATAAGATTGCGCTAAATCCGGTGGCTTTGGTCCTTGATCTCTCGCAGTAGTTGCGATTGATTCACCCGCTTCATCTACAAGGAAATCACGGTTGGTAGGCTCGACCGAATTCTACCAAAATTTGGACGACCTGGGCGCCCCCCAACTCCATCTCTCCGGAAAGTAATAGTCAGTGGAACCTTCCGCCGCTTTTGCCGACTTTGCCTCATTGAGGGTGGAGGGAGAAAGGTGGAAACCCGTGTAACCCGGCACAACCTTCGCGCGGCTTTGGTCCCGGTCGGGGTTTTGAGCATCTGTTGACACGCTGGACCTCCTCTGGATCCCAGATGCCTAGCAGCGATTACTGGGAAATGCTGTAACTGAGGTACTACATTCACGGGGAAACAGCGCATTCGCCCTGTTTGTTTCACGCCCGTAGCATAACGTGAATTGTCGTCCCGAGCCTGCAGCAATAATGGTCGAACCATGTTTGCAGGCCTGTTGGTTACGGCAGGAGTGGGCGTGTTGGCTTTAGCCTTCACCTTTACCGCCGCGTTGTATATCGACGCGCGCGCCAATCGCTCGCGACAATAGATTGTGCGCCGCTCTCAGTCCGACATGGCCGACGATTGAGTAAAACGCCGAGCATCGTAGACAAGGCTCCCAACTACCGCTAATGGCCGAGACCAATCCCTAGGGACAGTGCCTTCTGACATAGCGAACCTCGCTTCGCCTGGTCATCTTCGCGATTTTGACGACCGGCGTCCGCGTCTTGGAGTGAGCCTTCAATTCTTTGATGTCTTCCCTTCGTCCACTAAAGCGTAAGCGCTGTTCAGTGACCACCTGCGATCTGCGAGTCTGCGGTTCGGTTTGGACCGTTAGGCTTAGAATGGACACAGTGCATACTGCTATCACGGAGCCAGTGCGGCGGCTTGAGGTCTTCACCGGAGCCGGTCGTCGGCGGAAGTGGAGCGACGAGGACAAGGCGCGGATCGTCGCGGAGATCGTGGCGAGTGGCGACTCGGTGTGTTCCGTGGCTCGAGCGGCACCATCACGATTTTGCGGGCTTCGGCGGATTTGTTGGATCTGTTGCTCATGGTTTTTTCCTTGCGGCGGGGGGTTGTGCGCGGCAAAGAGCCGCCATAACCCCAGCCCTCGTGGGCGAGCAGCGAGGTGTGCAAGGGCAAGGGCTGAAGCAACTTTTTTGGGGGGACCGCGCGCGGAGCGCGTGGGGGAGCCAAAACCGGCGGGCCTGCCGTTGCGCCGCGCCGAGGGGCCGCGCCCCTAAGCTCTGGCCGCGGGGGCGGCGAAAAACGCCCGGTAAATCAAAATGCCGTGCGTAGCGCCCAAGGAGCGGGATTTCTAGGACCGCCGGGAGAGTGGTAGGGGCGGCGCACCACGTGGTGCTGAAATCGACACTATGAGTGGCGGGACATTCGCGCAGAATGGCGGGCCACTAGCCACCTTCTTGAGGCTCGATGAATGCGAATTATTCCTGCCAATCCAGATGTCGCGGACACAGCGCCGACTGGTACAGCCGCCCTGACCCCTTACGACCATGAACACGCCGTCACGTATCTGCGTCTGCTGGATGCCGACGCGGCGGGGGCCGATTGGCGCGAGGTGGCGCAGCTCGTGTTGCACATTGATCCCAAGCGCGAACCCACCCGCGCCCGCCGGGCTTTTGAAAGTCATCTCGAACGCGCCAAATGGATGACCGAGCACGGTTACAGGCTGCGGTTGCGCGGCTGGCCAGCTTCTAACTAAAGTAGCCAGCGGCGTCATGCCGTTGTGCGGCTGCGCCAGTGGCCGGGGACCGTGGCAGCGGCGTACACCAGAAGCTAAAGCTTGTGGTAAGTAACGTGCGCCGTCGCAAATGGGATGCCAGCACGGCCAGCACGGCCCCGGACTATGCAAGCTTGTTCATCGATTCCATAAAACCAATCGTCGAAATTCAACTTGAACGATTTGCCGTCCCCTTGCGGTGTATCGCGCGTGTATTTCCAATGGAATGCGCAACCGGCTTGCTCCCCAATGGCTTCACCTTCCAGTCGATTTTCCAGGCCCGTGTACTTGCCCTCTTCACCTTTTCGGATCGTCCAATGCAGAGTGTCGCTATGACCATCGTCAAATGTATATGCCTCGATGAAAAGCACTGTATCAGTCTCCGCATCTAGTTCGCCGTGACCAGCAATCGTTGCGCGCTTCAGTAGTCCACCAACTAGACTTTCGAGCACTGCCCAACCTTCTAGCCGCCCGATGAAAAAACGTTCAGGGAGAAACAGCGGCGTTGTTCCTCTAAAAGCAGCGATCGCCATACGTAAACCCTTCGAAATGCATCTAGTAAACCAAATCTCCTTTCTGCCAATGGTTCCTACTTGGCTCTCCGGCACATGCTCCGCTCGGGGCGCTCAACAATCCACAGCCCGTCCTTCAAACTACTAATACCGCCCGTCGCCGCTTGGCGCCGGTGCGGTCGCCATCGGACTGGCGCCCGACGCCGACAATTCGGCAATGTTCGCCAGCAGCTTGCGCCGGTCACCAAGCCAGACGCCCAGCTCCTTCAGGTCGCGATCGGTGAGCTGGCCGAGCACCGAAACGTCGATGTCGTTCTCGGCGAACCGCGTCGCGTATTCGAGCATCCCGACGGTCGTCAGCCATTCGGCAATCGAAGTACGTGGTTGTGTATTGAGTGGATCGCGTAGCCGAGCTCTACCCAATGGATGCTCATCAAATCCAGAAATTCGACCGGAGCGACTCTCGGCTTACGCTGAGCCCACGATGACGGAGTTACTCTCGATAGGCTTGATCGCCAGGGTTGGTGCTGCTCACCACAACGCAACGAAATCGCAGCCGCCCGACCGAGCGCTGCATGCCGCCTGGAGGTTTGTTTGAGTAAGTCGACCGCCGCTTTCCTGTTGAACTGTCCTCTCCCAATCGACCTAATGCTGGCTTTCGGGCCGCACGTCGGACAGCACCAGGATGCCCGCTTGTGACCCGGAGACGTCGGCCAGCATCTCGTGTTGCGGCGAAGCCGTAGACACGGCTGCCCCACGGAATGCTCTTCATTTATACTTAGACGGAGCAGTGGCTGAGGTTCTGAAGTGCAGAGGCGCCTACTTCCGCTCTTGGACCCATTGCTGACGTCTTCTCCGGACGCCGACAGGGCCGCTACACCCGGCGCAATCCCGCAAAGAGCGCCTCGAATTCGCTATCCGCGCGATAGAACGCCGGTGGTCGCCCCAACGGTGCGGCGACCGATGTCTCGTGCCCACCGGCAAATGACTGGCCGGTCCACACATGAGTCCAATCGGTCCCTGACGGAAGGTAGACGCTCCGCTGATCCTGGCCCGCCTGCCAGACGGGCGCGACGAGCAGATCGCGGCCATAAAGGTAGCAATCCTGAATGCCGTAGGTTCGCCGATCGTCTTCGTGATGAAGAAACAGCGGACGTTGCACTGGAAGGCCCCGGCGCGCAGCTTCCAGCGACAACGTCCTGAGATAAGGCGAGAGGTGAACGTAGATCGCGGTCATCCTGGCAAAATGCTCGAGAACCGCCGGATCGCCGTCGAGCTGCAGATTGTCACGAGGCCTGTTGCCTTCGTGGCTGCGCATGACGGGCGTGAAGGCTGCCATCTCGCTCCAACGCATCACCAGCTCGGGCGTGCGCAAATTGCCAAACAGGCTAGTATAGCCGCCGATGTCGGAATGGTGAAACGCGTTGCCGAGCAATCCCGACGACAGGGCGGCGCAGATCACCGTGACCAGCCCGTCATGCCTGGAAAAGTCGACCGATTGATCGCCGGCCCAGAGCCACGGGCACCACTTCTGCACACCCGTGAAGCCGGACCGCATGAAGAACACGGCCTCGCCGGTGCGGCCGCGGCTCGCCACAGCATTCGCATTCACTTCGGCCCACAGCGTCGGCCAAAGGTTATGCGCAAGTCTTGCATCGATGCCGCTGGCGAGACGTACGTCAACCGGCAGATACTCACCGAAATCTGCCATCCAGCCGGATAGGCCGTAGTCGAGCATCCTCTTGCCGATGATTTCCTCCGAGAACCATGCCGCGGCATCCGGATTGGTGAAATCGACGGTGCCGCAGTGGAACTCGCCGAAATCGATCAGGGCCGTTCGTCCCGAGGCGTCCTTGACGAAGAATCCGGCATTTTCGGCCTCCTCGAATAGGACGCCATCGTTGCAGAGATGCGGGTTCACGTAACCGAGAAAGCGGATGCCTTGATCGTTCAATTCGGCGATGCGCTGCCGCAGGCCCGGATAACGCGTCTCGTTGGCCTTCCAATCCCAGAACAATCGCGCGCCAAAGGCGGTCGGCCGAATTCCGACCCAATCCTCGCACCAGAGACCGGAAACCTTGACGCCGGCCGCGCACATCTTCGCGAGGCGAGCGAAGGAGTTCGCGCCGTCCTTCAGGCCGACGATCGCGCCATTGTAAATCCACTCTGGAAGCGGCGGTTGACGGCCGAATCGCGCGGACAGCATCTCCACCAGCGCGACAAACGACGGCGCCGCAAATAGCTCGATGCGTCCAGGAACGGACCAGGCCTCGATCTCGTGAAACCCGTCCTCGCGAAAATCGAACACGGTGTAGGCTGACGTCTCGACGTGAAGCGCATAACGCGCCGAGGAGATGTAGGTCGGTTGCGGATAGTTCGTGTGATAGTAGTCGCCGCCGGCGTGGCCCACCGCGTCCGCCTTGAAGGTAATCTCGGTGGTCTTGTCGCGCCCGACGCCCGGCTCCGAGCTCCATAACGGAAACCGTCGTCCACGCAGATCAAAATAGGAGAATTGCTCACCGCCACCCCAGACATGCTCGTTACGGTTGGCCACGACACGCAGCCAGAACCGGTTCACAGAGGGATCGAGCGACCGCAGCTTCAGCGCATCGCCCTCAAGCGTCACCGCGAGGCGAGCAGGCTGGCCCTTGGCCGAGGACAGCATGATCGTGTTACCGTCGATCTCGGCATGCGCGAGCGGACAGCGTTCGGCTAGGCGATCCTCGATCGCGAAGCGGCCGCGGTGCATTTCGATGCTGTCGTTGCCTCGGCCGACAAAAAAACATGGCGCCGCGGCACTGTGGGCGAGAATCTGGCGGCCCGAGATCGATAGCGCAAAGCCAGACGGGGTCGTCTCGAGTTTCAAGTGCATTCCTCTCGGCCTTTCCGTCAGCCCTTGATGCCACCTGCGGTCAGCCCCGAGACGACACGCTCCTGGAAGATTATGATCAGGATCGCGACGGGGACGATCCCGACGACGAGCGCCGCCGAGATGACCGGCCAAGGAAACGCAAATTCACCCTGATAGAGCTGGATACCGACCGGCAGTGTCCGCAATCCCGGATTGGAGTTAAACGACAGGGCCAGCAAGAATTCGTCCCAGGCGTTGACGAAGGCGAGGATGCCGGCCGTGAAGACGCCGGGCGCCGACAGCGGCACCACCACCCTGAACAGCGCACCAAACCGCGTGCAGCCATCGATCATGGCGGCGTTTTCAAGATCGCGCGGAATGCCTTCGAAGAAGGACGTCAGCACCAGGGTGCATACGGGCAGGCTCAGCACGGTGTAGGGCAGGATCAATGCTGTCCACGAGTTCAGCAAATTGAGCGCGCGCATGGTCTCGAACAGGGGAACCAGCAGCGTCACCAGGGGAAAGGTCGAGACCGCGATGATGACGGCCATGATCAGCCCCCTGAACCGCAAGTTCAGCCGCGCGAGCGCATAGGCCGCGAGCACCGAGACCAGCAGCGTGAGCGCGGTCGAGAGCAGCGCGACCATGAAGCTGTTGAACAGAAAGGTGAGCAGCGGCTGATCGGAGAACGCCTGAAAGTAGTTTCGCAGCGTCGCTGCCTGCGGCAGCCAGGTGATCGGCTTTTGTGTGAGCTCGGCCTCGGTCTTGAACGAGGTCAGCAGGATCCACAGAGCCGGAAACAGGCCATTGACGACGAGAATGAACGAGGCGATGGCCCGCAGCGGCTTGCCTGAGAGAGCCGAGTCGAACGTGGAGGCGACAGCCGTGCTCATGATGCGGCCCCGTTGCCGCGGATCATGCGCAGGTAAAGCGCGGTTACCAGCATCGACAGGCCGAACATCACAACTGCGAGCGCCGATCCGTAGCCGAGGTCGAGGAACGAAACGGTGTTCTGATGAATGTACATGGCGAGCGTCGCGGTTTCGGTACCCGGCCCCCCGCCCGTCATCATGTAGGGAATGTCGAAGGTCTGCAGTGCGGTAATGGTGCGGAAGATCAGCGCGACGACGATCGTCGGCTTGAGCAGCGGCAGCGTGATCTCGAAGAACCGACGCACGCGCCCAGCGCCGTCGACGTCGGCGGCCTCGTAAATCGAACGCGGAATGGTTTGCAGGCCTGCGAGAATGATCATCGCCATGAAGGACGAGGCCTTCCAGATGATGGCAAGGCAGATCGCGGCGAAGGCGAGCCGCGGCGAGTTGAACCAGATCACGCCGGGCAGACCGATCCGGCGCAGCACATCGTTGACGACGCCGTACTCGGAATGGAAGAACCAACCGAAGATTAGACCGGCAAAGGAGAGCGGCAGCGCCCAGGGGATCAGCAGCGAGAGCCTCACCGGCCATTTCATCTGGAACGGCAGATTGGCGAGCAGCGCGAGTGCGAACCCGACAACGAGCGAGCCGGGCACGGTGATGAGCGTGATCAGCACCGTGTTCCAGGTCGCCTGCCAGAACACCGGATCATCAGGCATCTGCTTGAAGTTCGCGAGCCCCGCGAACCGCGCCGGCAGGCCCGACGTCAGCGACAGGTCGAGAAAGCTCGTGTAGATCAGCCGGCTCACCGGATAGACGATCATCACGCCGAGCAGGATCGCTGCGGGCGCCAAAAGTATCACGGCAAGCGTAGTGTCACCAGGATCGGACCAGCGCGACAGCCACAGACGCCGCATGACGGCGCGATCGGCCTCGCTTTTGAACGTCGATTTCGTTGTCACCAGGTCTGATCCGGATTGCAATACGCGCCTTAGCGGATGATCCGCTTCAGCCGGGCCTCAATCTGGGCGGCGCCGTCCGCCGGAGTGGTCGCACCCGCGAGCACCGCATTGACCGTGGTCCGGATCGCTTCACTGACCTCGTTGTAGCGCGGCGTCACCGGCCGCGGCTTTGCGGTCTCGACGATGGCTTGCGCCTCGGCGAACCAGGGCACCGCCTTGGTCACGTCGGCGTCCTTATAGAGCTTGCCGTAGGTCGGCAGCAACGAGCCGTTGATGGCCACGTATTTGGAAACTTCGGGACTCGACAGATATTCAATCAGCTTCTTCGCCTCGTCTTGATGCTTGGAAAAAGCGGAAACGCTCCACTCCCAGCCGCCAAGGCAGGTCGCCTGTTCGCCGCCTTTGATTGCCGGAAGCCGTGCGACGCCGACCTTGCCTGATACCGCAGACTCGGCGCCCTGCGACATCGCCCATGCATAGGCCCAGTTCACCGCGAATAGGACGTTGCCGGCCTGGAATTCCTTGCGCGTATCGTCGGTCGCGACCTCGGCAATGTTCTTCTTGGCAACACCGCTGTCGGCAAAGCCCTTCCACAGCGCGAGCGATTTGGTCGCCGCCTCGCGATCGAAATCGAGCTTGCCGTCCTTGGTCACCACCTTGCCTTGGCTCCAGTACGGCACGAGGAAGGTGCAGACCGCGCCTTCGATCGCCTTGCCCTGGAACGACAGCCCCTGCAAGTTCGGATTCTTCTCGCCGTCCGCAACCTTCTTCGCGGCGTCCGCGAGCTCGTCCCAGGTTTTTGGCGGCTGGAGCCCATATTTGTCCAGCAGGTCCTTGCGATAATAGAGGAACATGGAATCCGCAAAGGCGGGCAGCGCCACCACCTTGCCGTCGATCGTGTTCGCCTCGGCATAGGCACGCAGATAGGAAGACATGTCGGTTGCGACCGGGCTGGTCCAGCCCGCTGCCGCAAACTGTGCCGGACGGATAACGTCGAGCATCAGAACGTCGAGCGAGGAGTCCTTCGCCGTGAGCACCGTATTGAGATATTGCGCCTGCATGTCCGAGGTCGTACCGCCGAGCTCGACGCTGACCTTGATGCCGGGATTGCGTGCTTCGTACTGATCGAGCAGCGTGCGCCAGATGGCGGGCTGCCCCTGGCTCGTGACGAAGACCTTCAATGTGGTCTCGGCGGATGCACCGGTTGCGAATGCAGCCGCGGCGCACGCGAGCAGCGATCCCGCCATCCTTGAAACGCGTCCTGAACTCATGCCGTCCTCCCGGAAAAATCGCAATTGTCGTGGCTTGACTGATCTGCTGACGAGGTCTCACTGCGGGGCTCTTACTGCAAGGCGCGCTCGGTCTCCGGATCGAACAGGTGAATCTTGGCGGGATCCAGCCCCAGCTTGATCGCTTCGCCGGCTTTCGTGCGCAGCTCGGGCGGCAGCCGCGCAGTCAACGTCGCGCCACCCACGGTAAAATGCACCAGCGTATCGGACCCGAGCGGCTCGACGACCTGAACCTGGCTGTTCATGCCGACATCCGACGTCAGGCGCGTGAAATGCTCGGGCCTGATTCCGACGATGAATTCACGCCCGTCGGCCGCCGAGAGCTTTGTGCCGGCGATGCCCGCAAGCGGCAGACGGTTGCCATCTGCGAATTCGAGATAGCCTTGAGCGGCCCTGGCCTTCGCAAAATTCATGGAGGGAGCGCCGACGAAGCCACCGACGAAAACGCTAGCCGGATGATTGTAGACTTGCTCGGGCGTTCCGATCTGTTCGATGTCGCCACCACGCAGGATGACGATGCGATCGGCCAAAGTCATCGCCTCGACCTGATCGTGGGTGACGTAGACGATGGTGGTCCCGATCGTCTGATGCAGCCGCTTGATCTCCGTACGCACCTGACCACGCAGTTTTGCGTCGAGATTGGAGAGCGGTTCATCGAACAGGAAGATCTGCGGCCGCCGTACGATGGCGCGGCCCATCGCGACTCGTTGACGTTGACCGCCGGAGAGCTGTCCCGGCCGGCGGTCGAGCAGATGGGTGATGCCGAGCATCTCCGCCGCGTCCCTAATCCTGGCGTCAGCGTCCGCCGCATTCGCACCGCGTACCCTCAGGCTGAAGCCCATGTTCTCGCGCACGGTCTTGTGCGGGTAGAGCGCGTAGTCCTGGAAAACCATGGCGATGTCGCGCTCGCGCGGCGGCAGATCGTTGACGATGCGGTCGCCGATCCGGATCTCGCCGCCGGTGATGCGTTCGAGGCCGGCGATCATGCGCAGCGTGGTCGACTTGCCGCACCCAGACGGACCGACGAGGACGACGAACTCGCCATCCATGATATCGAGGTCGATCGCCTTGACGACGCGAAACGCGCCGTAGCTTTTCTCAAGCTTGCGCAGGCTGACCGAAGCCATGAGCCCGTTCTCCCGTCCCAACGGTTCTTGCAGCGCCGTGATGTTTCATAGTAGCGCTGCGATTTCTAGAAATCAACGACGGACCCTCACCGGCTCGATCCTGCGGATGAAGACGGGAGTACTATCTTATCTAGCTGGTCATACTCACTATATCGCTCGGTAAACAGAATGCGGTTGTAGCCTTTCAGAGCTTCGGATACATAATAGCGCTATTATCTTGAGCCACCATGGCAATGGCCGCATCAAAGCCCCTACGCACCCGGCGCAAGATGCAACGGGTCACGATCATGGATGTAGCGGCACGCGCAGAGCTGTCGCCTTCCACGGTGTCCCTCTATTTTAGAAAGCCCGATGCGGTCTCGGCGTCGGCGAGCGAGGCGATCGCACGCGCTATCGAAGCGCTCGACTACGTGCCGAACCTGATGGCTGGTGGCTTGGCGGCCGCCTCGTCGCGCGTCGTGAGCATCATTGTGCCATCCGTCCGCAATGCGTTCTTTGCCGAGACCGTCGCGGCCCTGCAGGAAGAACTCAGCAAGCAGCGGCTGCAGGTGATGCTCAGCCACAGCGAGTACAGGGAACACGACGAGGAGAATCTCGTCCGCACCGCCCTCGCCTGGGCCCCTGCCGCTGTCGTATTGACTGGCCTTTCTCACAGCGCCGCAACGCGCAGGCTGCTCCGCGACAGCAAGGTGCCGATTGTCGAAATCTGGGAGCTTGGTTCCCCGACCATGGACATGGCGGTCGGTTTTCACCACGACCAGGTCGGTCATGCCGCTGCTTCGCATCTTCTTCAGCGCGGGCGCAAGCGATTATTGTTTCTCGGCGCCCGCCTGCATGAGGATCGCCGCGCGGCTCGGCGCGCCCAAGGCTTCGTCGAAGCGGCGCGAAACGCGCCTGATGTCACGGCAGAGGTCATCCAGCACCCTGCACCAGCGAGCGCCGAAGTTGGCGCCATGCTGCTCGGCGAGGCCGTGCATCGCTTGCCAAACGTCGATGGAATCGCCTGCTCTAACGACCATATCGCACTTGGCGTGATCTTCGAATGTCAGCGCTCTGGCATTGCGATCCCCGAGCACCTGTCGGTGATGGGCTTCGGCGATTTGAGCTTCAGCGCGGCCGCAAATCCGTCATTGACGACGATCCGCCCGCCCGGCGACCTCATCGGGAAGGAAGCTGCGCGACTGATCATCACGCGGCTCGCGCACTCTGGTGCCGAATCGGAACAAGCCGTCATCGACACGCGCTTCACCCTGCTACATCGGCAAAGCAGCTGATGATCGGAACGATGGCGCTTTTGCCGCGGGATCCCCGATCAACCGATAGCGATTATCTCCTTTGCGTCATGGTATCAGACGTCGACGCTCTTGAAGACCTTATCGTGAACAAGCTCTCACGAATCGCAGGTATCCAGCATTCGCTCAGGATCTCACAGTTGAGCCATGGTTCGGCCGATGTCGTGCACCCACCGCAGACGAGGTCCACGACAGCAATGTGGGTAACACCAGCCCCACGCCCTTGCTCGAGCGAGTCGGCGCAAAGCACATGACGTGCTCCGGTCCATCGTGGCGCAGATAGTTATTCCCGAGGCGCCCCAGATACGCCTTTGGACGCGAACAGGCCGGCCGCCCTGATTTGCTTCGGCGTTGCCCAGCGTGCCGAACCGTAAGTCGTCACCAACTGGCTTTGGCGCGCGCGCCACACCGAATTGAGGATCGCAAAAACCGCGCCCGCGATGTCGTCAGCTGCAGCGATCGCTCAACCTTCCTCGAACACCTCGGGCGCATAGCCCTCATTGGCAAACCACCATTCGAACAATCGCCAGGGCAGATAAACACGATAGCCGACAATCAAGAACCAGGGGTCACCGAGGCGCTGCTGATAGCCGAGAGCTGCGGCAGGTCCATTGCGTTGTGCCCCACGTCGAGACGGCACGATGCCGAGCACGACGACGATCTGGCCGACCTAGATTTTCGCCGGAACATTTTCTGACCCACTCAACTCTCGCGAACGAGCGCGGCGAGATGAAAAGCGGCAGACGCCATCGCATTCAACCTGAATAAAAATCGGTTACGAGATCCGCGTCGATCAAGCCTATCGATGCGAGATCGTTGATGCGCCAATCTCGGCGTCTTTGAGGAAGCTGCTCAATAGACTGTGAACGGCGCGATCAAGCTGGATCAATTATCGAGCTCGCTTCGATGTGCGCCGCGCACGAGCCGGTACCGATTGGGAGAGAACGAATCGACCGCCCTACTCGATCGCAATGTTCGACGGTGCGCATCGACCCCGTATCTGAAAAAAACGGCGTGTTATACTCACTTCGCGAAATGGGTATAAGCGCGCGAACTCGCGCGCAGCCATCGGCGGACGTCTTTGGCGATGGAGACAGCACCCGGCGATCCCTCGGCGGCTTGGATTTCTTGGTGGAAGTTCAAAGGAGGGCGTCAGGCGGAAGCTCCAACGGATCCTGTTTCGGGGCTGGCGGGTCCGGTCCGATGCGGAGAATTGGCGCCATTCCCCGCATATTTTGCGGTAATTAGCCTTGCGGTTGAGGGGAAAGGCCGCCATATTCTCCGCAAGGAGTGCGGGGAATGCGGGACTATATCCACCAACTACCTGATTGGCCTCAATTTTCCTGGGATGGCGACGCCTTGGCGAAGCAGCTCGCGGCCGTGCGGCTTCGCCAGGGCCAGCTCATCGGTCGGATGCAGGCGCTCGGCTTCCCCCAGCAGGAGGAGGCTGTCCTCACGAGCCTGACGGAAGAAGTCCTCAAGTCCAGTGAAATCGAGGGGGAAAAACTCGACAAGGACGCGGTGCGCTCTTCGCTGGCGCGTCGCCTCGGCATGGACGCAGGCGCTCTGCCATCAGCCGATCGCAACGTCGAGGGCGTTGTCGAGATGATGCTCGACGCTACCCAGAAGTTCAAAGCCGAGCTCACGGCGGAAAGGTTGTTTGGCTGGCATGCGTCGCTGTTTCCGACCGGCCGCAGCAACATGAAGAAGATCGCTGTTGGAGCCTGGCGCGATGCCTCGTCAGGACCGATGCAGGTCGTCTCTGGTGACTACGGACGTGAGCGCGTGCACTACGAAGCACCGATTGCCGACAAGCTCGATGCCGAAATGACTGCGTTTCTCGACTGGTACAATACCGAAGAGAACATCGACCCACTAATCAAGGCTGCGATCGCGCATC